>JAVHYH010000072.1 GCA_031119155.1 Brevundimonas sp. | reverse complement strand
GCGTCCCCCGGCCCGTCGCCCCGCCGCGCCCGCGCGTTCGCCCGCCCGCACCCCGGCGCCCGAACCGACCGGCGAACGCCCCTACCAGCCCGCCGCCCCCGCCGCCGCGACCCCGAACCAGCCCCGCCAGTCGGTGCAGTAGGGGCCGGCGCCCAGACAGCAGAAGGGCCGCTCCCGTCGCCGGGAGCGGCCCTTCATCGTTTCGGCGGTTCCTCGCAATACACGCGGCTTCCCGAGAACTGCCAAGCTTGCTACCATAAGGGGAAGTTTGAGGGGGGTCGTCTTGGATTTGGATGTGTGGGCCCGGGTCGGGCAGATCGCCATATCAGGTGTTGTGGGCTTCGCGGGCGGCCTGCTGGCCGGCGAGCGACAGGACAAGCGTTCGCTCCGCACGTTGGAGGCGTTGGTGTTCGCCGCAGGGACCTTGCGGAAAATCTGTGAGAACGTTCTCAACAGCGCAAACGCGACACCGAACTGGGCGCAGAGTATTGCAGGAGCCTATACGGACGCCAATAGCCTCGAGGTTGTCCGCAATGTCCTCAAGCACGTGCGAGCCGTCGATTTGCCGGACACGGTCGATATCGATCAACTCGCTCGGATCGACCTCATCTTCAATCAGGCCGAGGGCACGCTGAAGAAAGCCAGTAATGGCCAAACGGGCAGCTTCATCCAAGACCTACAGCAGAACATCAACGACCTGGATCCGATCATCAACGCACTTTCGGCGGAGATGGATTTGCTCCAGCGCTTCTGGCTCATGAAGCTTCTGTCGAAACTGAATCCCCTCGGCTGGTTCCGCAAGAAGTCCTGACCGCCGATGCTCCAAGGATAAAAGGGCCGCTCCCGTCGCCGGGAGCGGCCCTTCATCGTTTCGGCGGTTCCTACTCGATATCCTCGTTCAGCAATCCGACCTTGTCGAAGCCGCTGCTCTTCAGCCCGTTCATCACCGCCATGAAGCGGTCGTACCGGACCTCCGGCTGGGCGCGGATGAAGACCCGCTCGGCATGGCATTCCGCGCCCCGGCCCGTGGCGGCGCAGACGTCGGCGGCCAGACGGTCGAGGCTGGTCTCGCGGTCGGCCAGGAACAGCTTCCCGTCCTCCTGCACGCTCACATACACCGGCTCCTTCGGCTTCACGCTGCCGGGCGGAACCTTGGCCGGCGGCAGGTCCAGATTCAGCGACACAGTCGCGATCGGCGCCGCGACCATGAAGATGATCAGCAGCACCAGCATGATGTCGACGAACGGCGTGACGTTGATCTCGGAGTTCTGCTCGACGGTGGCCTCGCCCTTTCCGGCGGGACCTGAAACCCTTGCACCCATAGCCAATCCTCCCTGTCAGCCGGCGCGGCAGTGCGCCGGCAAGGCCAAGCTGGCGGGATGCAGCGGGCGGTTTCAGGGCGGGAAGGGGCGCGGAATTGGGGCGGACGGAAACCGTTGCTCAGGCGCCGGTCAGCTCGCGGACCCGGCCGATCAGGGTCAGTCGTTCCGGCGCGCCGGGGACCAATTCGGTCAGGTCCGGATCCGGGCCGCTCCACACGGTCAGGGCGCCGGTCTCGGCCCGCCAGCCCGCGCCCCGACCCGTGTCGTCGAAGAAGACCAGGGCGCCGCCCAGCAGGCTGCTGCCCGATCCGGTCAGGTCGAGGGCGAAGCGCAGGCCCTGACCGTCGTCGCCGGGCAGGCCCCGGTCGCCGGGCCGATGGCGCAGCAGCACCGGTGCGCCCTGCAGCGCCAGTCCCTCGTGCTTCAGCAGGGTCTCGGCGAAGGTGATCAGTTCGGGGGTGGGACGGGCCTCGGAAAAGGCTGCCTGATCGCGCCAATCGACATCGGCGCCGGGCAGGGGAGGCGGCGGCGCGCCCTCGCTCGGCGTCCGCCGGCGCGGCCTGACCGCATTGTCCCTGTCCAGATCAATCGTCCCCATACGGAGACCTTACGACGCTGTAATGCTGCGCCGCAAGATTGTCATAATTGCCGCTGTTCTCAGCCCGCCGCGTGGATCCAGCCGGTGATCGACAGGCGCGGGGTCCGGGCCAGACGGGTTACCATCGAAACGGCGTGGGTCTGCGGCACGGCGAACAGGTTCAGGGCGTTGAAGGCCGGGATATAGCCCTCGGCCACGTGCCCGTCGTCGTCCAGGAACATCAGCACGCCGCCCCAGTCCGCTCGCCAAACCGGCGTCAGGTTCAGCACATAGGCGTACAGACGCCGCTCGTGCGGATTCTCGTCCCCGTGCGCCGTCAGGAAATGGCCCGGCAGGTAGCGGGTCGCCATGACGTCGGCGAAGGCCAGCCGGTCGTCCCCCGTCACCTTGGCCACGAAGTCGAGGAAGGCGCGGCCGTTGATGAAGTCGTGGATCGCCGACAGGGCGGCAGGCATCGCCCGCCCGGCCCGCAGCTCGGCCGAGATGCGCAGGGTGTCGAAGATGTACTGCAGGCTGTCCGTGCTCGATTCGGCCAGCGACCGCTCCAGCTCCGCCCGCTCCTGCGGCGACAGCGCCTCCAGATCCTTCACGCTGATGTCCAGGTCCTCGCCCTCGCGGACGTGGATGGAGCGGGTCCAGTCCTCGGCGCCTTGCAGCAGGCCGTGCAGCCCCTGGGCCGAGGCCGGGGTCAGGATGCCGGGAATATGCAGCCGCCCCTGTCCCTTGAAGACAGGGCTGTACGCCGCGGGACGGTGCGCCGGGTTCAGAAGGAGGGGGGCTGGGCCGGCCAAGAACGCCTCGGAGAGTGAGCGCGCCCAAAGGCGATCCTGGGGGCGGCTCTGCAAGTTAAACTTTGGAAATCCGACGCATGGCCGATCCTGCGAAGCGTGGCTTCACCGGGGGCGAGTAGGGCTGAACTGTGGTGCTGATGGGGCGGCGCGGGCGCCTGCAGCCATGAAAAAGGGCCGCCTCCCGGAGGAAGCGGCCCTGATCCGTGCGAACCGGCGAAAAGCCTATTCGATGTCTTCGTTCAGCAGGCCGACCTTGAAGAAGCCGTTGGCCTGCAGGGTGTTCATGACTTCCATGAACTGGTTGTAGGTCACTTCGGCCTGGGCGCGGACGAACACGCGCTCTTCCTGGCAGGGCTGGGCTTCCAGGGCGGCGCAGACGTCCTGCGGCAGGGTCGCGATCGTGGTCGGGCGTTCCGCGATGTACAGGTCGCCGCCTTCCTGGATCGAGATGTAGACCGGATCCTTCTTCGGCGTGCCCGGGGGCGGCGGAACCGCCGGCGGCAGGTCGAGGCGGATCGAAACGGTGGCCATCGGGGCCGCGACCATGAAGATGATCAGCAGCACCAGCATGATGTCGACGAACGGCGTGACGTTGATCTCGGAATTCTGCTCGATCGTCGCAGCCTTGCTGCCGGGACCGGAAAGTTTGGCGCCCATCTTTGGGTGTCTCCATCAGGCCCGGCGCATTCCGCGGCGAGCGTCACTGAAAGCTTCGGTTCGTGTCTTGGCGTCCCGAAACCGGCTTGTAAAGCGGCTTCGACGTCACAGAGGTTCCCGGGCGCCGCTTTACGCCCGGATTACGCTCTTCAGGCGAACCCGATCAGCCCTTCGCGAGCTTGAGGAACCGGTCCTTCAGCGCCGCGTCGGTCTTGAAGGCGCCAGTGAAGCGGGTGGTGATGGTCGAAACGTGGCGATGATGAACGCCGCGCGTCGTCATGCACTGATGCTCGGCGTCGATCAGAATCGCCACGCCCTGCGGCGCCAGGCTTGATTCGATGGCGTCGGCGATCTGGTTGGTCAGCACTTCCTGCGTCTGCAGGCGCCGCGAATAGATCTCCACGACCCGGGCCAGCTTCGAAATGCCGACGACCTTCTCGTTCGGAATGTAGGCCACATAGGCCTTGCCGATGAACGGGGCCATGTGGTGCTCGCAGTGGCTCTCCACCTCGATGTCGCGCAGCAGGACCATGTCCTCATAGCCCTGCACGTCCTCGAAGATGCGGCCCAGCTCCTTCGAGGCGTCGGCGTCATAGCCGTCGAACCATTCGCCATAGGCGTCGACCACGCGGCGCGGCGTGTCGATCAGGCCCGGACGGTCCGGATTGTCGCCGGCCCAGGCCAGCAGGGTGCGGACGGCCTTCAGGGCCTCGTCGCGCGACGGGCGCTGGACTTCGTCGTTGTCGCTGGTCAGGACGGGGGTGACGGTCATTCTTCTCAACTCAAGCGGCGAAGTAGCGCCGGAACGAAGGTCCCGGATGGACGCGCGCCGCTCTCCCTTTATAGACCGGACGTGGTGTTCGCACGCGCGGCAGCACGGCTATATGGGGCGGACGGTCCGTCCCGCAAGAAAACTCAAGGCCATCGGCTCACAATGCCCCTGACGATCCACGACACCCTGCACCGCGAAAAGCGCGTGTTCACGCCGCGAGACGAGAACCGGGTGACCCTCTACGTCTGTGGCCCGACGGTCTATGACTTCGCCCACATCGGCAATGCGCGCCCGCCCGTGGTGTTCGACGTGCTGGTCCGCCTGTTGCGCCGCACCTATGGCGCCGACAAGGTGATCTACGCCCGCAACGTCACGGACGTGGACGACAAGATCAACGCCAAGGCCTTCAAGGAAGGCGTGCCGATCAGCGAGATCACCGCCCGCTACGAGGCCGCCTATCTGGAGGATATGGGACGCCTGAACGTCTCGCCGCCCGATCTGGCCCCGCACGTCACCGACCACATGGACGCCATCGTCGCCCAGATCCAGGCGATCATCGACCACGGCTGCGCCTATGCCGCCGAGGGCCACGTCCTGTTCGACGTCTCGTCCTACGAGACCTACGGCAAGCTGTCGGGCCGCAATCTGGACGACATGATCGCCGGCGCCCGCGTCGAGGTCGCTCCCTACAAGAAGAACGCCCACGACTTCGTCCTGTGGAAGCCGTCCAAGGAAAACGAGCCGTCCTGGCCGTCCCCGTGGGGATACGGTCGTCCCGGCTGGCACATCGAATGCTCGGCCATGATCGAGGCCAACCTCGGCCTGCCCATCGACATCCACGGCGGCGGCATCGACCTGGTCTTCCCGCACCATGAGAACGAGATCGCCCAGGGCGTCTGCGCCCACGGCCACGCCCATGGCGAGGCGTCCCACGCCGAGTACAGCCGCTACTGGATGCACAACGGCTTCCTGACGCTGGACGGCGAGAAGATGTCCAAGTCGCTGGGCAACATCCTGCTGCCCCATGCCCTGCTGGAGAAGCTGCCGGGCGAGGTCATCCGCTGGGCGCTGCTCTCGGCCCACTACCGCCAGCCGCTGGACTGGAACGATGAGTTGCTGGAGCGCAGTCGCAAGAACCTCGACCGTCTTTACGGCGTCCTGCAGGACACGCGTGAAGCTCCTGCGGGCACCGATCTCGCTTTCCAACAACGAACGACGGCGAGCTTCTATGCTGCGCTAGAAGATGATCTGAATACGCCGGAAGCTATGAGCCGGCTGTTTGCGCTGGGCGACATGGTGCGGAATGCCAAGGCAGTCTGGAAGCCAGAGCTGTCTCGTGAAGCGATGGCTGCTGACTCACGAACCGCCCTCCCGGATTTGCGGTCGGCCTTTATCGAAGCCGCCCAAGTCTTGGGGGTGCTTCATTCGGCACCAGAGGAGTGGTTCTCTGCAGGCGTCTCCGACGACCTCCGCACCGAGGTCGAGGCCCTGCTGGAGCAACGCGCCGCCGCCCGCGCCGCCAAGGACTGGCCCGAGGCCGACCGCATCCGCGACCGCCTCAACGCCCTGAACGTCGTCGTCATGGACGGGCCGCAGGGCGCGACCTGGCGGGTGAAGGGCTAGAACGGCTCACCTCTCCATTCGCCCTCAAGCGAATGGAGAGGACAGACCGGCGCGACAGCGACGGTCAGGTGAGGGCGGCTCCGTCAGGACAGGAGGAACCTCGAACACCGGTGTCGGCGGCCACTCCCTGACCCCCTGCGCCGCCCCCTCCTGATCGCTGCGCGATCTGTCCTCCCCATCGCCTTGAACGGGCGATGGAGAGGTGAGTCGCTTCAAGTAATCCGCTTCACACTCACCGGATCGCTCGCCGGGAAGGTCTCTTCCACGCCTTCATCGACCAGCGCCTCCTGCCGGTCTTCGGACTCGGACGCCTTGTCCAGCTGATCCGGCTTGCCCTTGATCGGGCGGGCGCGCTTGGCGTGCGGGGTCTCCGGATCGCAGTCTTCGCGGGTGGTGTGTTGCTCGGATTGAGTCGTCATCGTCTCTCTCCTCAGTCTTGCGGCTTGTCTTCATCGCCGTCCGGGCCGTAGCCCAGCTCGGTGATGTCATCGTCGGACAGGCGTTTGGCCTCCCAGTGGGCGGCGCTGGCCTGGGCGCCGCGCTCGTTCTCCATCAGGCCGGCATAGACCAGCTCGACCTCATCGGCGCCGCGTTGTCCGCTGCTTTCGCCGTCGATCTCGGTCAGCCGTTCGCCGTCCACGCCCAGCAGGGCGTCGGCCTCGGCCTCGATGCCGGAGGCGCCGAGCTGGTCCTCGACCTCATCGAGGTCGTCCTCGTCGAAATCCTCCTCGTCGGAGTCTCCGTCCGCCTGGGTGACGTCCAGAACCGGATCCGCCTCGTCCAGCAGGAAGTCGCCGTCCCCCTCGTCATCGAGGTGGGTTTCATCAAAGGCTTCAGACTGTTCCTGGTCGTCCCGGTAGTTGTCGAGTTCGGGCATTTTCGCCTCCCTGTTTGTCAGGGAAGACAACGGCTCCGTTCAGGCGGCGTTCCACCCGTCGGCCACGACCCGGTCCAGCGCCGCGCGCAGCCTTCCGATCACCTCGGGCCAGCCGTTGACGGCCTGACGCACGAAGATCTTCGTCTCGGGATAGAAGACGTAGTGATCCGTGGTCAGAAGGTGCCAGTCGTCCGGCGCCACCACCATCCAGGTCCGCGCCTGCGCCGCCGCCGCGATATTGGTCCCGGCGATGCCCGGCCCCAGCACCACGTCGCAGGCCATCGACAGGGCCGCCACATCCTCCAGGTCGTCCTTCAGATTGATCGGCGGCGTCCAGATATAGACCCCGGCCGCCTCGGCGGCCTCCAGATCAGCCGACACGTCGCCGCACTGCAGGTTGATCATCACACAGCCCGGCGTCCGCAGGATCGGCTCCCACAGCTGGAAGCCGGCGGCGAAGAAGGCCGCGCGCGCGCCGGTCATCACCAGACTCTTCCAGTGCAGCCCGACCTTCAGCCCCTCGGGCAGCCTGGCCAGCTCGCCCTTCCAGTATTCGACCTTCTCGGGGGAGGGGACGATATAGGCGCGCGGTCCGGGGAAGCTTTCCACCGTGGGGCGATACACCGCCATCAGGCTGGCGATCGGAACCCAGAAGTCCATCTTCGTTCCGGTCTTGGCCATCTCCTCGGCGAAGGGGATGTAGCGGGTCAGCCGCCCCTCCAGCCGCACGGCCCGGTGCCCGCCCACGATGGCCTGCGGGAAGGCCCGCTGGAACAGGCCGACCATCCGCTGCTCGACCGCCAGATAGACCTGCCCCTCCGGCCCGACCGCATCGATCAGGTCCTGCAGGCAGTTGGAGAAGACCAGTTCGTCGGCGATGCCCTGCTCGCCGACCACCAGCACCCGCTTGCCCGCGACGTCGTCCGTCTTCGGGTTCCAGCGCGGCGCATCCACCGCCACCTGCATGGCGTCGGGCAGGTTGGGATCCAGCCGCACCTCATAGGCCTCGAAGGCCTCCGGGATCATCGCCTGGCCCATCTTCATCAGGGCCAGCGCCATGTTCATCATGGCGATTTCATAGCTCGTCTCGGCGCCCGGCATGGCGGCGGCCATGTCCTCCATCGCGCCCTTGATGTCGCCCAGCGGGCGGCGGACGTTGGCGCGGTTGTAGCGGGCCTTGGCGAAGGCGGGGTCCAGCCGCAGCGCCTCCTCGAAGAAGGTCAGGGCCTCGTTCAGCCGTCCCTCGTCGTTCAGCACCGTGCCGAGGGTGTTCCACAGCACCGCATTGTCGCTCTCGATCTCCAGCATCGGCCGCAGCAGCTCGACCGCGTCATTGTAGCGGTTCTGGTCTCGCAGCACGCAGGCCAGGTTGTTGACCGCCTCCACATGCCCCGGATTGGCGGCCAGATACTTGATCAGCAGCTTCTCGGAGATGTCGAGATAGCCCAGCCGCTGCGCCAGACGGCCCAGGTCATGGGCGATGTCGGTCTCGTCCGGCAGCAACTGCAGCGCCGCCTCATAGGCGTGGATGGCCGGGCCGAACTGGTTCAGCTTCTCCTGGCAGATGGCCAGCACATGCCAGCCGACGCCCATCGTCTCGTCATGGTTCAGCGCCGCCAGCGCCCTCTGGGTCGCCTTCTCGAAATCGCCGACGCGGATCGCCGCCACCGACAGTTTCAGCAGCTCGATCGCCTTCTTCTGCGCCTTGACCGATTTCGCGCCCGCCAGCGATCGCGACAGCTTGCGGATCGCGTCGGGCGAGGCGGCGTCCCCGGCGAGGCCCTGCGCGGCCGGAGCCGGGGCGTGGGCGGCGGTGTCGTCAATGGTCTGGGCGGCGGACATGGGGGCTCGACGGCTCGAAACACGATGCGGTTAGGGGATAAGACGCCCCCGCCTCACAAGAGATGGTTAACCACGTCTGTTTAACGTGCGTTGGCTCCCGGCTTCCTAAAAACCCATGCCGGGCCCTGAGGGAAAGACGCCCATATGCCGTTGAAGCTGTCGCTCAAGCCGGGCGAGAAATTCGTCCTGAACGGAGCCGTCGTCCAGAACGGCGACCGTCGGGGCGTGCTCATCCTTCAGAACAAGGCCAGCGTCCTGCGCGAGAAGGACATCATGCAGCAGGCGGAGGCCACGACGCCCGCCAAACGCATCTATTTCCCTGTCATGATGATGTACCTGGACGAGGCTTCGGCCCCGAAGGTCTATGACGAGTTCGCGCGCCGCCTGACCGAGTTCATGGGCGCCTCGCGCAATCCGGACGTCCTGTCGGAATGCGTCGCGGCGTCGCGGCACGTCATGGCCCGGGAATACTACAAGGCCCTGATGTCGGCCCGCAAACTGGTGGATTACGAGGAAGGTCTGGCGAATGTCGCTTCAGGCATACAAGACCGCAGCCACGCGGGCTGAATCCCCTCGCGAGGCGGAGTACCGGCTGTTCGGGCAGGTGACCCGGGCGCTGATGCACGCCTCGACGGTGGATCCGTCCGACGTGAAGACCCGCATCGACGCGCTCGACTGGAACCGGCGCCTGTGGTCGGCCCTGGCCACCGACTGCTCGGACCCCGGCAACGCCATGGCCATGGGCCTGCGCGCCCAGATCATCTCGATCAGCCTGTTCGTCGGCCGTCACTCGTCCGAGATCATGCGCGGCGACAATGATTTCGAGACCCTGATCGAGATCAACAAGTCCATCATGCAGGGCCTCGCCGGCCCCGGCCAGCAGGCGGCTTAAGAGACGCTCACCTCCCCATCGCCCCTTCAAGGCGATGGGGAGGACAGATCGGCGTCTTCGCCGATCAGGAGGGGGCGGCGCAGGCGGCAAGTGAGTGGCCGCCGACACCGGTGTTCGAGCCAACCCGGCCCCGACGAAGCCGCCCTCACCTGATCGACGCTGACGCGCCGATCTGTCCTCTCCATTCGCTTGGGGGCGAATGGAGAGGTGAAGCCCGGCCAAATCTGCCCACCGGCAGTCTCCGCGTCCCATCCTTCCAATAATTTCAACTGGTTATCCCGGCCCGATCCTTGCGTGGGCGTGCGCGAACCAGAACCGGTTCTAGGGCCAGAAGGCCCTTCACAACCGACCAGAATGGAAGGAACTACCCGATGGTTATGTCGGTCAACACCAACGTGGGCGCTCAAGTGGCGCTCCAGAACCTGAACGCGACCAACGCCCAGCTGGCGACGACGCAGAGCCGCATCAACACCGGCCTGAAGATTTCGTCGGCGAAGGACAACGGGGCCATCTGGGCTATCGCCCAGGGCCAACGTGCCGACATCGGTGCGCTGAACGCGGTGAAACAGTCCCTCGATCGTGGCGTCGCCGCGACCGATGTGGCCATGGCGGCGGGCGAGACGGTCTCCGACCTCTTGCTGCAGATGAAGGAGAAAGCTCTCGCGGCGACTGACAAGTCGCTCAAGACCGCGGCCCGCGCCGCCCTGAACGAGGACTTCAAGGCCCTTCGTGACCAGATCGCCTCTGTGACCAGCAACGCCACCTTCAACGGGGTCAACCTGCTGAAGACCGCTGCAGACGGTTTCACGGCTCTGGCCAACGCCGAGGGCACCGCGACCCTCACGGTCCCGGCTGAAGTCATGGCTCTGGGCAGCACCACGGTTACGGTCACGACGACGCAATCGATCGACACCATGACCAAGGCGAACTCGGCCCTCACGGCCGTGAACGCCTCCATCGACAACGTTTCCGGCGCCCTGGCGCGTCTGGGCACCAAGTCGAAGGCGCTGACCACCCACCTGACGTTCGTCGGCAAGCTGTCGGACGCGCTGGAATCGGGGGTCGGCAATCTGGTCGACGCCGATCTGGCGAAGGAAAGCGCCAAGCTCCAGGCCCTGCAGACGAAGCAGCAGCTGGGGGTGCAGGCCCTGTCCATCGCCAACCAGACGCCGCAGCTGGTCCTGTCGCTGTTCCGCGGCTGATTTCACACCAGGTTCTCGCAGGCGCCGGGGAGGGTCACCTCTCCGGCGTCTCGCGTTTTCGGGCGGGCTTAGGTGAACAGGCCCGTCAGGGCGTTCCACAGCTCCGCCGGCCAGCTCACCAGCCAGTCCCACACCGGCAGCAGATAGGGCGCGACCCAGCCCCAGGCCAGCCAGATCACCACGCCGGCCGTCGCCACCAGCGCCACCGCGGCCCAGGCGATCAGCACGGCGATCCCGTCCCGCTGCAGCAGGCCGAAGCCGAACATCGACATGATGAAGGACGGGATGAAGTTTCCGCCGGGGATCGGCAGCATCAGAACCGCCGCCAGCAGCACGATGGCCGCGCCGATCAGAATCTCCGACAGCTCATTGGTCATCACCGACAGGCGGGGGCGGGCCAGCCGCTCGACCTTGCGCAGCGGGCTCAGCACCTTGGCTACCGCCTCGCGGTAGGTGGACCGCTCGATCGCTCGTCCCAGCAACCATTTCGGCATCCACAGCTGATCCCGGCGGGTCACCAGCTGCAGGCCGATCAGCAGCATGGGCGCGCCCAGCACCGTCGTCGTTCCCGGCACCGCGCCGAACACCATGTTCAGCAGGCCGAAGAACAGCAGGGTCGCGCCGAAACCGCGCTCGCCGAACGCATTGATCAGCTCGCCGATGTACAGCTTGGGATCGTCCTTCGCCCCGATGTCCTCGATCACCTGCGAGAACGGGCGTGTGTCGGCCTGATAGTCGTAGTCGGGCATCGGCTGACGGGCGTTCCGGGGGGAGAAGCGGTGGGAGGGTCTGATCTAGGCGCGGCTATGCCGTTACGCCACTTAAGAAACGTCCATGCGACACTGGAGGTCCGTCCCTGTGGCGTTGTGGCCGTGGGCTAGTCCACATGCTCCGGCTTTCCCGAGCGTTTCGTGTGGGCGAGCTCTTCCAGCTGTTTCTCGGTCATCGTCTCGACCATCGACTTCGACGCGCCCTTCAGCTTCGACTTCGGCGTATCGCCGCGCCTGGCGCTCAGGGCGGCGCCGGCGGCCTTCTGCTGGGCGGCGGATTTCGCTGGCATCGGGAACTCCTTCCGATGGCAGAACCGGAGCGCCCGCGCGGGGTTCCAGCCCGTTAGCCATACCCGTCAAGCGAGGGTTTATCTCCGTTTGCCACAACTCCCGGAAGTTAAGGGGGCGAGGCATGAAACTGATCACCTTGGGCGCGCTGGTCTTTGGCGGCACCCTGATCGTGGCGACCCCGGTCGCGGTGTTCGGCCTGCCGTCGAACGTGACCTTCAGCCCCCTGAAGCCCAACCCCGACATCCCGACCTTCGCCGAGTCCGTCGCCGCGTCGAACGATGTCCATGCCGATGAGGCGGAGGGCTCCGCCGATCGCAACCAGATTCGCCGCGCCGTCATCCAGCGCGCCCGGGCCTTGCGCGCCGCACCCTGCAACGCCGGGGCCAAGGCGGCCTATCTCGCCGCCGTCTCCGCCTACAGCGTGGCCAAGATGGAGGCCGTGCGGGCGGGCGAGGAAGATCAATGGCGAACGGCGCTGGACGACCAGTTCGGCCAGGTCACCGACCAGCAGGTCATGGACGGCTTCGTGACCATGCGCGAATCCGGTCAGGCGATGATGGCCGGCGCGCGTCAGGGCTGGCTGGGTCGCATGGTTCGCGACAACGGTGAGGCCGGCGCGTCCGACTGGGACGGGCCCGGCGCCTGTGAACGTCATCAGGCCGGCGAGGTGCTGCCGCAACTCAAGCTGGAGCACCCCCGCGCCCGTCCCCAACCGGCTCCGGTGTCGAGCGATCGTGAAAATCAGGCGACCCTGCTCCGCGTCGCCCGGGAGTCCGCCAATACCGCCCTCGACAAGGATCCCTGCTCGGCGGACGGACGCCGGGCGATGCTGTCGGGACTGAGCTATTATTATGAAATGCGCCACAGCCGCCGCAGCTTCTGGCCCAAGGACGCCGGACCCGACCGCTATATCGACGGACGCGTCACGTCCCTGATCCGGCGGGGCAAGCTTCAGCACAGCGAACTGCCGCGCTGGGTGGCTCTGGCGGCGCCGGGCGTGGCGGCGACCTCCGGCGTGGCCGGGCCGGTCTGCCGCGACGGTCGCTAGGGCGGATTTCGCAACGATGACGCGAGCGTGACGGAGCCAATCCCGGACGCCGCCGCTTCGGTTATACCCATCCTTTGATCCCGTTATCGCCTTTTGCGGGAACGGCTCGTGGCTTTCGTCATTGAACCTTTGCCGGCGCAAGGACCGGCGGAGGGAAACAAGACATGCGAACCATGATCCTGATCTCGGGAGCGCTCGCGCTCGGCCTGGCGGCGTGCGGCCAGGGTGGCGGCGAGGCGAAGACGGATGCGGCAGGGGGCGGCGCGCCGTCGGCGGCCGAAATGTTGAACGGTCCCAAGCCCGGGCTCTGGAGAGTGACGACCGAAATGTCCGGCATGCCCGCCGGCGCCCCGGCCATGGCTCCGGTCGAGACCTGCATCCAGACCGCCAGCTTCGAGGCTCCGGCCGGCAATCAGGCGCCCGGCGCCGACTGCACCAACCAGCCCTTCACCCGTGACGGCGACGCCATGGTCTCCAGCTCGTCCTGTACCGTGCAGGGCATCAAGGCCGACAGCACCATCCGCGTCACCGGCGACTTCAACAGCCGCTATGTGATGACGGTCAACACCAAGATGGACCCGGCTCCGGCCCCGAACATGGGCGAAACCACCGTCACCATGACGGGCGAACGTCTGGGCGACTGTCCGGCCGCCTGATCGGCCACATAGACGCCAAAGGGAAAGGCCCGCCCCGGTCATCCGGAGCGGGCCTTTTCGACTCTCTGCGGGTCACCGCACCTCGATGACGTAGCCCGCCTCCGGCGACGGCCTGTCAGATGTGGGCGTCTTCGTCGCCACCATCATCCCGGCGATCATCAACGCCGGCGTCGCCAGGATCAGCAGGCGGATCGCCAGCAGCATCCGGCGCAGTCTTTTCCGGTCCCGGGGGATCGGCGTCAGCCAGACCAGTTCGAAAATGCGCAGCTGCCGGTGTTCGTCCTGCAGGTCCGGAACCGGCTTGCGCAGGACGCCCCGCGCGCCCAGCGCCTTCATCCTCGGCCAGGCCGCACAGGTCAGTCCGACACTGGCGGCGAAGCACAGGAAGCCGGCCGCCACCAGAAGTTGCGCCGGAAGCGGCATCAGCCCAGCAGCTCGCGTCCGATCAGGAAGCGGCGGATCTCGTTGGTCCCCGCGCCGATGTCGTACAGCTTGGCGTCGCGCACCAGCCGCTCGACCGGCCATTCCTTGGTGTAGCCGGCGCCGCCCAGGGCCTGCACGGCCTCCAGCGACACCTTCACCGCATTCTCCGACGCCAGCAGGATCGCGCCCGCCGCGTCATATCGGGTGGTCTTTCCGGCATCGCAGGCGCGCGCCACGGCATAGACGTAGGTGCGGGCGCTGTTCAGGGCGACGTACATATCGGCCACCTTGGCCTGCATCAGCTGGAACGAGCCGATGGCCTTGCCGAACTGCT
>JAVHYH010000071.1 GCA_031119155.1 Brevundimonas sp. | reverse complement strand
GGCCCCCATCCGCACCGGCGTCGGCCTGCGCCTGGGCGCCAACGTCGGCACCATGGCCTACAGCCGCCAGCGGAACATTCTTCCTCTTTAAGGAGGGGGCGCTATCGCTCGCGACGCGGTCGCTCGCTGCTTGAGCGCCATCCGGGAAACAGCCCCGTCCGAGCCATCGGGCGGGGTTTTTCGTTCAGCCTAGCGGCCTGCCGCAATCATCGCTTCAAGTCCCGCGCGCCAGCCGGGATACTTCGGTCGCCAGCCGAGCTCGGCCTTGGCCCTGGCGTTCGAGAGGCGTTTGGAGTCGCGGTAGAAGCGGCGCATGGCGTCGGACACGGACGGGTCGTCCAGATCGACCTCGGGCGGCAGGGGCAGCCCCAGACGCCGGGCCGCGCCTTCGATCAGCACATGGGCGGGCGACGGCTCGTCGTCGCAGAGGGTGTAGGCCGCGCCGGGATGGGGGCGCGCCATAGAGGCGAAGAAGCCCGAGACCGCGTCGTCCACATAGATGCGGTTGAAGACCTGCCCCGGCTTGCGGACGATCCGCGCCGTGCCGTCGCGCAGCCGGTCCAGCGGCGAGCGGCCGGGACCGTAGAGGGCGGGCAGGCGGAACAGCTGGACCGTCAGCCCCATGCCCCGCCCCGCATCCAGCCAGTCCCGCTCGGCCCGCACCCGCCGCGCGCCCTCCAGGCTGGCGGCGTTCAGGGCGTCGTCCTCGAAGGCCCAGCCGCCCGCGCGGTCGCCATAGACGGCGGTGGACGACACATAGCCGATCCAGTCCGGCCAGGCGCCCGACGCGGTGATGGCCGGGATCAGGGCCTTCAGGCCGGGACAGCCCTCGGCATCGGGCGGCGCGGTGACCAGCAGGGCCGTCGCAGCGCCGACGGCAGCGGCCAGCGCCGCCTCGTCCGCCGGATCGACGGCGATGACACCCTCAGCCTGCAGCGCCCTGCGGGTGTCGGCGTCGCGCGAAGTGGCGGACGCCGCGCCGCCGCGTCGGATCGCCTCCCGCGCCGCCGCCCGACCCAGCCAGCCGCCGCCGAAGACCAGCAGCGAAACAGGCGGCGATACGGCGTCGGACATCAGACCTCAGGCGGACAGGGCGTGGCTTTTGGAGCTTACGGGGGAAACCATGACGCTTTCGTTCTTCAGCGCTTCGGCGCGCTTCCCGTTCCAGCTGGAGACACAGGGAATCTTCGAAACATCGGCCCGGTCGGCATAGCGGCGCGCGACTTCGGTCACATCGGCCATCAGCCCCTCGGCGAGGGTGATCGGCTTGAGGCCCAGTTCCCGGAACTGGTCATTGGCCACGACCAGCTCGTTCTCGTCGGCTTCCTGACGCGGGTTGGGCACGTTGTGGACCTCGGCCCCGGTCATGCCCGCCACCATGGCCGCCAGATCGCGCACACGGCGGCTCTCGGTCATCTGGTTGAGGATCTTCACCCGCTCGCCCGACTTCGGCGGGTTCTTCAGGGCCAGCTCGACGCAGCGCACCGTGTCCTGGATGTGGATGAAGGCCCGCGTCTGCCCGCCTGTGCCGTGGACGGTCAGCGGATAGCCGAGCGCGCCCTGCATCAGGAAGCGGTTCAGGACCGTGCCGTAGTCGCCGTCATAGTCGAAACGGTTGATCAGGCGCTCGTCCTTGCGGGTCTCCTCGGTCTGGGCGCCCCAGACGATGCCCTGGTGCAGGTCGGTGATCCGCACGCCGTCGTTCTTGGCGTAGAACTGGAACAGCAGGGCGTCCTGGGTCTTGGTCATGTGATAGATCGAGCCCGGGTTCGGCGGGAACAGGATCTCCTGCTCGGTCGGGCCGAAATCGGTGTCCACCGTGACCTTCAGATAGCCCTCTGGGATGCGCAGGCCGGCGGTCGTGTAGCCATAGACGCCCATGGTGCCGAGGTGGGCCAGATGCACGTCCCGCCCGCTCTCGACGATGGCGGCCAGCAGGTGGTTGGTGGCGTTCAGATTGTTGTCGACCGTGTACAGCTTGTGCCGCGCCGACTTCATCGAATAGGGCGCGGCGCGCTGCTCGGCGAAGTGGACGACGCTGTCGGGCGCCCAGTCGCGGATCAGGGCGACGAGGCGGTCAAACTCCTTGCCGACCGTCATGTTCACGAACTCGATGGTCTTGCCCGAGACCTCGTTCCACGCGGCGATGCGCTCGCCCATGGTGCGGATCGGGGTCAGCGACTGGACCTCCAGCTCATTGTCGATGTTCCGACGGCTGAGGTTGTCGACGATGCAGACGTCCCATCCCCGCGCCGACAGATGAAGCGCAGTCGGCCAGCCGCAGAAGCCGTCGCCGCCAAGAACCAGTACGCGCATTTCCACCCTCGTCATTGCGTGTCGCCCTGCCTAGCCGAAGCCGGGCAACCGTCAAAGCGACGCCTTATCGCAGGTTCAACGCCGGAGACGGGCTTTCCAGTCGGCGCGGCTCTGGCCCCAGGCGTCCACGGTGAGGTCGGCGAAGGGCGGCGGCAGCTGTGTCGGTCCCAGATTGCGTGAACCCAGCCTCTCGGCCAGCCGCTGCGAGGGGGTGTTACCGGGGTCGATGCAGTGGATCACGTCCGCCCAACCCAGCACGTCGAAGGCATAGTCCAGCGTCGCCGTCGCCGCCTCGACGCCATAGCCCTTGCCCTGCGCGTCCGGATGCAGGCCCCAGCCGACCTCGTTGCCCGGCCAGCCCTCAGGCTTCCACGGCCCGATGCGACCTAGCCACAGGCCGGTGTCGCGCTCGATCACCGAGAACATGGCGACGCCCGTCAGGCTCCAGGCGCCGGCCATGGTCATGAACCCCCGCCAGGCCGTCGCCGCCGGCTGGACGCCGCCGATGAAACGCGACGCTTCCGGATCGGCCATCATTTCTGCCCAGCGCGGGAAGTCCTCCATCGCGATGGGGCGCAGGGTCAGGCGTTCGGTCTGGAGCACCGGTCCGGTCACAGCAGATACTCCCGTTCGAGCTGATACTGGCTGCCATCCGAGGTCAGGACGCTGGAATACAGGCCGAACCGGTCGATGCGGATCGGCGGCGAGTGCAGCAGATTGTGGTTGGTGATCCAGGCCCCGACCCGGGCCGGGTCGGTCTGGGGCTTCAGATAGGCCAGCGTCAGGTGAGGCCGGTACTCGCGGCGCTCGATGTCGATCCGCGCCCGCTCGGCGGCCGACCGGCAGCGCCCGGCCAGCACGTTCAGCCGCTCGCTCGGCGCGACGCCGGCCCAGACGGTGTGGCTGCGGTGCTCGTCCCCGAAGGCGCCGACGCCCTGAAGCTCGATCTCGAAGGCCCCGCCGGTCGCCGCCCGCTCCAGCTCCGCGGCCAGGTCGTCGGCCCGACGCTCATCCATCTCGCCATAGAAGGCCAGGGTGATGTGCAGGTGGTCCTCGCCGCGCCACTTCGCGCCGGGCAGGCCGGTCTGGCGACGCTTCAGCGTCTCGGCCACATCGTCAGGGACGGAAAGGGCGGTGAACAGCCTGATCATGCGACCGTTGGTAGCGGGTCTGAACCCAAGGCCCAAGTCCGGTTTTCCTTGCGGAAGGGCCGGTCGCGCCCGATATTTGCTTCAAACGCCGGGCGTCCGTCCGGTTCAATGGAGGATCGAAACCGCGATGAGCGATTTCAGAAACGGCTACTCACTTCCGCAGACCGCCGACATGTCGGTGGACGCGGGCCTGCGCAAATTCATGCTGGGCGTCTACAACAAGCTGGCCATCGGCCTCGTGGTCGCCGGCATCTTGGCTTACGTGACCGGCAACGTCCCGGCTGTGCAGCAACTGCTGTTCGCCGTCGGCCCGGATGGCCGCATCGGCCTGACCATGCTGGGCATGGTGGTGCAGTTCGCGCCGCTGGTCCTGCTGTTCGGCTCGATGTTCTTCATGAAGAACCCGACCGCCGGCGGCGTGAATCTGCTGTACTGGGCCGTGGTCGCCACCATCGGCGCCGGGATGGGCCTGCTGTTCCTGCGCTACACGAACGAGTCGATCGCCTCGACCTTCTTCGTCACCGCGGCCGCCTTCGGCGCGCTGAGCCTGTTCGGCTACACGACCAAGAAGAACCTGACGGGCATGGGCACCTTCCTGATCATGGGCGTGATCGGCCTGATCATCGCCTCGGTGGTGAACATGTTCGTGGGCAGCGGCCTGCTGTCGATGATCATCAGCGGCGCCGGCGTGCTGATCTTCTCGGGCCTGATCGCCTATGACACCCAGCGCCTGAAGATGACCTACTATGCGATGGGCGGCGACCAGGCGGCCCTGGGCGTGGCCACCGGCTTCGGCGCGCTGAGCCTGTTCATCAATTTCGTGAACCTGTTCCAGTTCCTGCTCTCGTTCATGGGCAGCCGCGAATAGGTCGGGCTTCACGACCGATAGAAAAGAAGGCCCCGGAGCGATCCGGGGCCTTTTTCTATTCCACGACGGTGAAGCGGCGGCTGTCGAACACCCGCAGGACCTGGGGCAGGTCCCGTCCCCGTTTCAGCACCATCCCGCCCTCGCCGATCACGGCCCACTGACCCTGCTTGAGCCGCAGGGAAGGTCGCTTCTCGATGCGATAGACGGGGGCGTCACCCGAGCGGCGAAAGACCGCGAACTCGGCCACGTCCCTGTGCCCGATCATGGCGTAATCGCGCCATTCGCCCGAGGCGACCATCCGGCCATAGACCCTCAGGATCTGGTCCAGCTCGCGGCGGTCAAAGAAGACCGGTCCGGCCTGGGGCTCCGCATCGACGGCGTCGTTCATGGAATCAATCTAGGCCGCCCGACGCCCGGCGCCAGTCCCCCTGACGCGACGCTGGCCAGGGGGAGCGCCGTGTCCGTAACGCCGCAATGCGAAGAAATCGCACCGAACACGAAAACGCCTCCGTTCCGCCCATCGCCCGCCCCCTTGGGAGGCGACACCGGACACATCGGCTCGTCGGAGTTCGGAACGGTCCCGGATCCTGAACAGCCCCCCCAGCCCCCCTGGATTGTTCCATTCAAGGGCTTCGGCGGGCCGATGCTTCCTCCAAAGCGAGACGCCCGCTCAGCCACTCCCCCCAATCGGCCGAGCGGGCGTTTTGCTGTCTGGAGTCCTGCTGTCCGGCGTCCGGAAATGACCCGGGCCGGAGCCCGGGCCTCATTGCATCACTGAAGCGTCAGACGCTCGGTCGAGCCGCCACGCTGGACCGACAGGCGGCGCTCGCCGGAGCCGTCCATGGCCTGTCCCAGAGCCGACAGGGTCGAGACGGACCGGCCATTGACCGAGCGGATGATGTCCCCCGCCACCAGACCGCCCGCCGCGGCGGACGACCCGCCCTCGACCGCGAAGACCTGAAGCCCGTCCTCGCCCTGGCGGATGGAGGCGCCGCGCGCCATGACCACCTCGGCGCCGATGCTGACCTGACGTTCGCCGCTCGCCTCGACCGTCAGGGTGGCGCGGCCCTCGCGGCCGTCGCGCAGATAGACCAGCTCGATCCGGGCGCCCGGCTCCGAAATGCCGATGGTGGCCTGAACCGTGCCCGCATTGGACACCGGACGGGCGCCGATGCGGGTGATGACGTCGCCGCGACGCAGACCGGCCCGCTCGGCCGACGAGCCCGGGGCCACGTCCTCGACGATGGCGCCCCGGACGATGCCCAGCCCGAACTCACGCGACCGCTCGGCGTTCAGCGAGCCCAGGATGGCGCCGGTCACGCCGCGCTTCACCTCGCCGTGGGCGCGCAGTTGCTCCACGACATACATCATGATCCGGCTGGGCACGGCGAAGGCGATGCCGTCATTGCCGCCGCCGCCGCCCGACAGGATGGAGGTGTTGATGCCGATCAGTCGGCCTCGGCTGTCCAGCAGCGGCCCGCCGGAGTTGCCCGAGTTCACCGCGGCGTCGGTCTGGATGTAGTCCTCGATCCGGTCGCCCATGCCCGAACGGCCGAGGCCCGAGATGACGCCCATGGTCAGGGTCTGGTCGAGCCCCAGCGGATAGCCGACCGCGAAGGCCAGGTCGCCGGTGCGCAGGTTGTCCGAACTGGCGACCTCGATCTGCGACAGATCGGGGGCGGTGATCTGCAGCACCGCGATGTCGGTCGCCTTGTCCGCGCCGATCAGCACGGCGTCGAAGATGCGGCCGTCGGTCAGGTCGACGGTGAATTTCTGTCCGCCCTCGACGACGTGGTTGTTGGTCACGACGATGCCCTGGGCCGCGTCGATCACCGCGCCGGAGCCGCTGGAGGTCGGGCGCGGTTCGCTGTCGCGGGAGCTGGGGCCGGAAGAGGAACCGAGGGTGGTCACCTGCACCACGGCGGGCAGGGCCCGCTCCAGATCGGTGGCGAAGGTGAAGACGCCGCGCTCGGCGTCATAGGGGATCGGCAGGGGCGGCTGGGCCGTCTGGGCGGCGGCTGGAGCGGCGATCAGCAGGGGAGCAGCCATCACGATGGCGAGGACGGAAACCCCGCCGGCCCGGAAGATGGTGCGCCGCATGCTCAAATCCCTTTCGATGGACTGAGACCCTAGCGCGAGAATTGCGCCGTGACGACAGCCCCCGGACCGGCGTCATCAATCGTCATGGCCGCACCGTGCCGTTTCAGGATGGCGCGGACGAAGGCCAGCCCCATGCCATGGCTCTCGCGGCCCTCGGCGGTGGACGCGGCGACGAGGGCGGCGGCGTCATCGGCCTGCCCCCGAAAGCCCGGCCCCTGATCGGCCACCGACAGGCGGGGCCGTCCGTCCTGCGCCGACACCGTCAGGGTCACCACGCCGCCGTCCGGCGAATACTTCACCGCATTGTCCACCAGATTGGCCGTCGCCCGCTGCAGCAGCGTCCGCACGCCCAGCACCTCGACCGGCTCGGCCACGATGCGGAACGTGACGCCCCGCTCCTCGGCCAGCGGCTCGTAGAGCTCGGCGCACTGGCGGGCCAGCACGTCCAGACGCACCGGCTCGAACGCCCAGGCCTCGCCGTCGCGCAGGGCCATGGCCTCGTTCATCGCGCGGGTCAGCTCCCGCAGGTCCGCCCGCGCCTCGGCGACCAGCCGCTTCATCTCCGGCGTCGAGGCCGTCTCGCCCAGCTGCTCCAGTCGGGCGCTGGCGCGAGCGATAGGCGTGCGGAAGTCGTGGGCCAGTTGGTCGGCGGAATCCCTCAGCCAGGCCAGCAGTTCCTCCAGCCGATCCAGCGTCCGGTTCACATGGCCCGACAGCTCGGTCAGTTCGGGCGCCACCTCGGTCTCTGGCGCGCGTTCGGAGAAGTCGCCGACAGCGGCCCGGTCCAGCGCCACGCTGACCTTGGCCACGGCGCTGGTCAGACGACGGCGGGCGAAGGTGGCCGCCGCCAGACCGATGGCCAGCAGCAGCACCCCGGCCCCGATCACCGCCGCGACCGCCCAGCCCCAGGCGTCGCCCGACGCGTCCACCACCCGGCCGACGGCGATGTCCAGCGCGCCCAGCGACCGGCGCACCACGACCACCTCGACAGGCCGCGCCGGGCACAACACCCCCTGCCCCAGCCGCACCACATAGACGTCCTCGCCCAGCCGGGGGGACCGCTCGCCGCGCAGGGTCTCCAGTTCCGACAGGCCCGCCGGCTTGCCGACGGGCGCGCGGATGAAGCGCACGCCCGCCCCGCCCCGTCCCGTCTGGCAAGTTTCCTCGAGCGAGCGGGCCTCGTTCTCGCGTGCCGGGCCGTTCTGGAAGGCGGTCAGCCAGTTGGACAGATAGACGGCGTCGGCGGGCGACAGGTTGTCGCCGGTCATCCCCTCGACCCCCAGCTTGGAGGCCATGGCGCCGTAGTCATCTAGCGCCGCCAGCGCCGCCTTCTCGCGCTGATCCATGCGCACGGCGGCGCCGGTGATGGCCAGCGAACCGGTCAGGGCGAAGGCCGACAGGACGGCGATCCCCGCCGCCAGCTGGGTGGTGGTGAGGCGTCCCAGCCAGCCTCGAATGCGCCGGAACGGCCCGCCCATGCGCCGCTCAGCCCGCCCGGTCGGACAGGTCGCGGAACACCAGGCTCTGGCTGCGCGCAGAGACGATCAGGGGGTGCAGGTCCTCGCCCAGTTCCGGCGCCTGCTCCTTCAGCCGCCGGCGCAAGGCGCTGATGCGGGCGTCGATGATGTTGACGAAATTGTCGGGCAGGAAGTTCCACTCCACCCAGCACCGGTCCCACAGCATGGCCTTGGTCACCGGCTGGCCCCGCGCGCTCATCAGCTCGCAGACGATGGCGAATTCCAGCGGCGACAGGTCGATGACCCGCGACACGTCCGGCAGCTCCAGCTTCACCGTCCGGGCGCCGAAGGACAGGCGGAAGGGGCCGTTGACCAGATCGGCGTTGACCGGCTTCGCGCTGCGGGCGGCGCGGCGCAGCTGGGCGGCGATGCGGGCCAGCAGCTCCTCGTCCCCGACAGGCTTGGCCAGATAGTCGTCCGCCCCCTCCAGCAGCCCCTCGACCTTCTGCCGCTCGCCGCCCAGCGCCGTCAGCATCAGGGCGGGGGCGTCGGCGGACGGCCCGCTGGAGGCGCGCAGGCGCTTCAGCGTCTCCAGCCCGTCCAGCCCGTTGGTCATCCGGTCGAGGATCAGCACGTCATAGGCCCGGCCCGCCGTCGCCTCGAGCGCGGCCTCGCCCCGGTCGATCCGGTCCACCGTCGCGAAACCGGCCCGCAGCAGACGCTCGGCGACGTGTTCGGACAGGTCCGGATCGTCCTCCAGCAGCAGGGCGACGCGGCCCGCGAAGACCTCGCGCAGTCGGGCGAAGGACTCATCCCCCGCGGTCGTCGCTTCACCGTCCATGCGTCGCCTCCCGTCGGTCGAACGATAGGACGTTGATGCGCAATGGCAATGCTTCACGTCCCTGATCGCTACCCTGCCCCCGCGCGGGCGCGAGCGAAGCTGATTCTTCCTGATCGAACAGCGGTTGCGGAGCGGCGGCCGCATGTTACCGTCCACCGAGCAGGAGACGCCCGATGATCACAGCCGCCGTTCTCGCCCTCGCCCTTCAGGCCGCCCCGAGCGGCGCCGTCGATCCGACCTCGGCGGAAGGCGCGGCGGTGCTGGTCCCGGTCAACGCCGTGTTCGACGCCCTCGCCGCCCGCAGCCCCGCCGGGCTGGACGCCCATTTCGATCCGGCGGCGCGGTTGACCGTGGTCCATGAACGGGAGGATGGCCAGAACCACATCGCCCGGATCACCTTCCAGCAGTTCGCCGGGGGCCTCGCGCCGGGGCCGGAGCGGCTGGAAGAAGTGATGATCGCTCCCACGGTCGCCATCGACGGCGACGTCGCCATGGTCTGGGGCCAGTATGTGTTCGGGATCAACGGCCGGGTGAACCATTGCGGGATCGACCATTTCGGCCTCGCCCGGACCAACGGCGTCTGGAAAATCACCAGCCTGACCTGGAACCAGCGCACCCACGGCTGCGAGACGTTGGACGCGGCGGCCAGCGCGCAGTGACTCGCTCAAGCAGCGAGGCTCCGCGAGCCGAGCGTTAGCGCGGCGCGCAGCGCCCCTCGCTAGAAAGCGCTCTCGCCCGTGATCGCCCGGCCCAGGATCAGGGCGTGGACGTCGTGCGCGCCTTCGTAGGTGTTGACCGTCTCGAGGTTCATGGCGTGGCGCATCACGTGCAGCTCGCCGGTGATGCCGGCGCCGCCATGCATGTCGCGGGCCTCACGGGCGATGGCCAGGGCCTTGCCGCAGTTGTTGCGCTTCATCATCGAGATGGCCTCCGGACACCAGTCGCCGTTGTCCAGACGACGGCCCAGCGCCAGCGCGCCCTCGAAGCCGAGGAAGATTTCGGTCTGCATGTCGGCCAGCTTCTTCTGCACCAGCTGGCGCGAGGACAGCGGGCGGCCGAACAGCATGCGCTCCGCCACATAGTCTCGTGTCGCGTGGAAGCAGAACTCGGCGGCGCCCATCGCGCCCCACGAAATCCCGTAACGCGCCTTGTTCAGGCAGGAGAACGGCCCGCGCAGGCCCTTCACGTTCGGCAGCAGGTTCTCTTCCGGCACGAAGACGTCGTTCAGGCCGATGTCGCCGGTGATCGAGGCGCGCAAGGAGAGCTTGTCGCCGATCTTGTCGGTGGTGAAACCGTCCATGCCGCGCTCGACGATGAAGCCGCGGATGACGTCATCCAGCTTGGCCCAGACAACGGCGAGGTCGCTGATCGGCGAGTTGGTGATCCAGTATTTGGCGCCGTTCAGGCGATAGCCGCCCTCGACCTTGACCGCCTTGGTCTTCATCGAAGCCGGGTCCGAGCCGCCGTCGGCCTCGGTCAGGCCGAAGCAGCCGATCAGTTCGCCCGCCGCCATGCGGGGCAGGAAGCGCATTTTCTGCTCTTCCGAACCGAAGGCGTAGATCGGGTACATGGCCAGCGACGACTGCACCGACATGGCCGAGCGGTAGCCCGAATCGACCGCCTCGATCTCGCGCGCGATCAGGCCATAGGCGACATGGCTGGCGCCCGCGCCGCCGTACTGTTCCGGCAGGGTCGCGCCGAGGAAGCCCATCTCGCCCATCTCGGTCATGATGGCGCGATCGAAGGTCTCGTCCCGGAAGGCGGCGACCACGCGCGGCAGCAGCCTGTCGCGGGCATAGCCGCGCGCCGCCTCCTGGATCATCCGCTCGTCGTCCGTCAGGCGGCCGTCCAGATCCAGCGGGTCTTCCCAGCGGAAGGTCTTCTGGGAAGCGTTCGAGCCGTCGGCCATGGTGGTGTTTCCTGTCGGTGCGGGGTTCAGGCGATCGTGAGCATCCGTGACGATCAGCCCCCTGTTCTATTGCGCGGTTTAGGCCAGAATGGCGCTCGCGGGTAGAGGGAGCGCCCGCGGCAAGTCAGGCCCGATCCACCATGCGCATGCTGAAACGCCTGTTCGCCGATCACCCGCGGGAAGTCGGCGAGAGCTATTTCCAGCATATGGGCCAGGCCATGGGCTTCGGCTTCAAGCTGGCCCGCCTGTCCGCCTGCGCCTTCGCCCACGCCTTCGTGCCGGGCGTGCACAAGGCCACCGTCTCGAACGAGATCAAATCCATGGCCCGCGAAATGGGCGGCCGCGCCGAGGAAGCCCGCGACTGCCGCATGCGCGACGCGGGCGTCTGGGACGTGGGGCTTTGAGGTGATTGGTGATTGGTGGCTAGAGGCCTGATCGAACGATAGAGCTATCGTTCCAGCCCACCGTGGACGCCGATCTTGCCAACCACCAACCACCAATCACCAATCACCTCTTCCGGCCCCCTCTCCGGCGTTCGCGTTCTCGATCTCAGCCGCGTGCTGGCCGGTCCGTGGGCGACCCAGACCTTGGCCGACCTCGGCGCTGAGGTGATCAAGATCGAGCGGCCCGGCGTAGGCGACGACACCCGCCAGTGGGGCCCGCCCTTCACCACCAAGGCCGACGGATCGAAGGGCGACGCCGCCTATTTCCTGTGCGCCAACCGGGGCAAGAAGTCGGTCGAGCTGGATATCGCCTCGCCCGAAGGCGCCGCCGCCGTGCGTGAGCTGGCGAAGACCTGCGATGTGGTGGTCGAGAATTTCAAGACCGGCGGCCTGCGCAAATACGGCCTCGACTACGCCGGACTGTCGGCGGTCAATCCGAAGCTGGTCTACTGCTCCATCACCGGCTTCGGTCAGGACGGGCCGGACGCCCACCGCGCGGGTTACGACTATATGATCCAGGCCATGGGCGGGCTGATGTCCATCACCGGCCAGCCCGACGGCGCGCCCGGCGCCGAGCCGATGAAGGTCGGCGTGGCGGTCGTGGACCTGTTCACCGGCCTGTATGCGTCGAACGCCATCATGGCCGCCCTGCTGCATGCGCGGGCCTCGGGCGAAGGCCAGCATATCGACATCGCCCTGTTCGACGTCCAGGCGGCCATGCTGGCCAATCAGGCGGCCAACTGGTTCGTCTCGGGCAAGGCGCCGACGCGGATGGGCAACGCCCACCCCAACCTGGCCCCCTACCAGCCCTTCCCGTGCAGCGACGGCATGGTGGTGATCGCGGTGGGCAATGACGGCCAATACCGCGCCCTCTGTCTGGCGCTGGGGGTGGAGAGCCTCGGGACCGATGAACGCTTCGCCACCAACGCCCAGCGGGTCGCGCATCGTGACGACCTGACCCCCACCCTGTCCGCCCTGACCGGCAAGCACAGCATGAAGGCGTTGATGGCCATGCTGGAGGCGGCAGGTGTGCCCTGTGGTCCGGTCAACACCATCGATCAGGTGTTCGAGGAGCCTCAGGCCGTGCATCGCGGGCTGGAAGTGCAGCAAACCCGCGCCGACCTCGACGGCCCGGTCCGCACCGTCGCCTCGCCGATCCGGATGTCGAAGACGCCCGTCTCCTATGACCGCGCGCCACCGGCGCTGGGGGCGGATACGGACGAGGTGCTGGGTGGGCTGAAGGGTTAGACCCAGCTGGAGAAGCCGAGCGTCAGCACATAGATGAAGAGCAAGGCTGCGGTGGCGATCAGGCCAACGCCAATCCAATGAACCAGTCTGAGGCGTCGCGGCCGGCTCGTCCCCCAGAATAGTCCCCCACCCGCAGCCAGCAGGCCGAAGAGTGCGCCCAAGGCAAAGGTCCGCGTATGCGGGCTCTCCTCGACCGGTTCTCCTTCATCGCTGGCGAACTCGCCGGATCTCGCGCGAGCCAACAAATCCCTTGCGGCATCGAAATTGGTCGCCGACCCCATGATCCGAATGCCGAGCGCCCGCTGCATCAGGGGATCAATGGTCGTCTGGTGCCGCTCGGTCACCGAAACCGGAATGCCGTGGGATTCGAGGAAGGCCGCCGCGAGGTCGGCTTCATAGACGTCGCTGAAACGGGCGATCTCGACCAGGCTCATCCTATTCCCCCTCACGCACCCTCGCCGCTACGGCCTCTGCGGACAGCGGCTCCGGGCCGACCGCCCAGTCGATCAGCGACAGCCCCTCAACCCGTCCGAAATGTTTGACGTTCCGCGTCACCAGCGTCCAGCCTCGTGCCAGAGCCTGACCGGCGATGAGGGCATCAACGTCCCCGATCGGCCGCCCCTGACGCCTAAGGTCTGCACGAACCTTCGCCGTGAACTCGATATCTGACGGTTCCAGCGCGACGACATCGATCCCTCGCAACACCCGTTCGACCTTGGCGCGCTCGCCAGCCGGATTGTCGCCAAGCCTTGCGCCGCTGAGCAGTTCGTGGAGCACCAGAACAGACGCCACGACGGGCGATTGTTCCGTATCCAAGGCCATGAAGGCCTGCTGGACTGTCCGGTTTCGAGCCCGCATGATCTCGACGAACGTCGAGGAATCGAGCGCCAGCATCACCACGACTTGACCGGTGTAATCGTCTGGGGGGGCGGATCCGGGAACGGCGTGTCGCTGAGCGCATCCAGTTCGGCCCAGAACGCATCCCATTCCTCAGGGGTCCGGGGGCGCCGGGGTTTCGGCTCGACCGGCTCCAGCACCACCGCGTCCCCCTCCTTGCGGATGCGGACTTCCTTGCCCTCGAAGCGAAACGCCTTGGGCAGGCGGACGGCCTGGCTGCCGCCGTGGGTAAAGATTTTGGCCGTCTCGGCCACGCCACGCACAGGATCGGGCATGGCGACCTCCGTATCTACGAGATGTAGATACTAATCCTGCGACCAATGTTCTGCAATCAGAGGCGCGGCAGGGTCCGCGCCCGCCGCAATTGAAAACGGCGGCCGCCCTTCGACGACCGCCGTTTCAATGTCAGTCAAAAGACCGGCCTTACAGGTCCAGCAGGGCCCGCGCGGGGTCTTCCAGCAGTTCCTTGACGCGGACCAGGAAGGTCACGGCTTCCTTGCCGTCGACGATGCGGTGATCGTAGCTGAGGGCGATGTACATCATCGGGCGGATCTTCACCTCGCCGTTGATGGCCATCGGGCGCTGCACGATGTTGTGCATGCCCAGGATGCCCGACTGCGGCGCGTTCAGGATCGGCGTCGACATCAGCGAGCCGTAGGTGCCGCCGTTGGTGATGGTGAAGGTGCCGCCCTGCAGCTGGTCCAGGGTCAGGGCGCCGTCACGGGCGGCCTTGCCGAGCGCGCCGATGCCCTTTTCGATACCGGCCAGCGACAGCTGGTCGGCGTCACGCAGGACCGGAACCACCAGACCCTTGTCGGTGCCGACCGCGACGCCGATGTCGTAGTGGTTCTTGTAGATGATGTCGGTGCCGTCGATCTCGG
>JAVHYH010000070.1 GCA_031119155.1 Brevundimonas sp. | reverse complement strand
CAGGGTCCAGGCGAAGCCGCGCACCGGGCCGGCGCCGAAGACGAACATGATGGCCGCGGCCACGAGGGTCGTCACGTTGGCGTCCAGGATGGTGCCCCAGGCCTTGGAGAAGCCGGCGTCCATCGAGGCGATGACGCTGCGGCCCGCCCGGGCCTCGTCGCGCATTCGCTCGTAGATCAGCACGTTGGCGTCAACGGCCACCGCGAAGGTCAGGATCAGACCGGCGATGCCCGGCAGGGTCAGGGTGGCCTGGAAGAGGCTCATGCAGGCGACGATCAGCAGGCCGTTCAGCACAAGGCCGACAACCGAGATGCCGCCGAAAAGAACGCCATAGGCGAGGATCATGAAGACCACGATCACCAGGAAGCCGATGGCGGTCGACAGGGCGCCCTTGCTGACGGCGTCGGCCCCCAGTTCGGCGGTGACGACGCGACGCTCCTCGACCTTCAGCGGGGCCGGCAGGGCGCCGCCGTTCAGCAGGTTCACCATCTCGGACGCTTCCTGGATGGTGTACTGCCCCTCGATGATGCCCGAGCCGCCGGTGATGGCGCTGCGGATGTTCGGAGCCGAGATCACCTTGCCGTCCAGAATGATCGCGAAGGGCTTGCCGATGTTGGCGGCGGTCGCCTCGCCGAAGCGGCGGGCGCCGGCGCCGTCGAAGCGGAATCCGATGGCGGTGCGACGGTTCTGGTCGGTCGTCACCTCGGCCTTGGTCAGGTTCTCACCGGAGACCAGAATGCGGCGCTTGACCAGATAGGGCGCGCCCTGCGCGTCCATCAGGACTTCCGCGTCCGGCGGGATGATGCCGCTCTGCAGGGCCTGGGCCTGGTTCTCGACATCGACCATCTGGAAGGTCAGCTGGGCGGTCTGGCCGATCAGGCGCTCAAGCTCAGCCGGATCCGACTGGCCCGGGGCCTGGACGACGATGCGGTCCGCGCCCTGACGGGTGATGGCGATTTCCTTGGTGCCGCTGCTGTCCAGACGGCGGCGGACGACCTCGATCGACTGGGTGACCGCGTCCGCGCCCATGGCGTTCATGGCCGCATCGGTGAAGGCGTAGCGGATGCGATCCGAGCCCTGACGCTGGACGAGACGGTCGGCCACGCCCTGCGTACCGCCGCTCACCAGCGCCGCCATGGCGTCCTGGGCGGCCTGCACCTGCGACGGATCGGACAGGGTGACGATGACGCCGTCGCGCTGGCGCACGATGGTGCTGACGCCGATACGGGCCTCGGTCAGGACCGTGCGGGCGTCTTCCGCCAGGTTGTTCAGGCGCTTTTCGCGCATCGCCGGAACATCGACTTCCAGCAGCAGGTAGGACCCGCCCTGAAGGTCAAGGCCCAGGTTCAGGGCGTTCTTCGGCAGCCAGCCCGGCAGGGCTTCCCGCTGAGCCGGGCTCAGCAGGTTCGGCGCCGTGAACAGCAGGCCGAAGGCCAGCGAAAGGGCGAGAAGAATGATCTTCCAGCGCGAGAGGTGAATCATGCGGGCTGCCCCGAACCTTTCAGAAGACCGATCAGGCCTTGGCGTCGTTGGCGGCGACGGCGGTGCGATTGCGCACGTCGGCGATCATCGACTTGATCACGGCGACGTTCACGCCCTGGGCGATCTCGACCATGACCTGGTCGTTCTCGACGCGGGTCACCTTGCCGATCATGCCGTTGGACAGAACCACGGTCTCGCCGCGCTTGATCGCCTCGATCATCGCCTTGTGCTTCTTCACCTGCTGCGACTGGGGTCGCAGGATCAGGAAGTAGAACAGCACGATCATGGGGACCATGAAGACGAGCATCGAGCCCGGACCGGCCATGAATTCCTGCACGTGAATCTCCGAAAGCGCCGGGCGCGCCCTCGGCGCCGCCCCCTGAAAATGAGGCGCGGAACCTAGGGCGCGTCGTTACACTTTGCAACGCGGCGACGCACCGCGCCGGATGGCCTGCGTTATCGCGGCAACACGGTCAGCGGATCGACCGCCGACGGGGTGTCTTCGCGCACCCGCCAGGTTTCGAAATGGATGGACGGACGGCCGTCGCCGGCGGTCGTGCCGACGGTGCCGACCTGCTGGCCCGGCATGACCTCGTCGCCGTCACGCACAGTGGTCGAGCCGAGGTGGCCATAGACCGTGCGCCAGCCGTCGCGGTGGACGATCAGGACGGTCAGCCCCTGCCCCGCCAGGTCATCGCCGACATAGCCGACCCGACCCGCCGCGGCGGCCCGCACCTCGGCGCCGGCCGGCGCGCCGATGTTGATGCCGTTGTTGCGCTCGCCCATGCCCACAGGGCCGAAACGCCGCAGGATGTCGCCGCGGATCGGCCAGTCCAGACCGACGGACGGACCGCCCACGGTGACCGGGGGCGCGCTTGCGGCCGGCTGACGCGGGGGCGCCGGCAGATTGGCCGGAGGCGGCGGAGGCGGCGGCGGAACGCCGTCGTTCGGCACGGTCACGCCATGGGGCGAGGGACCGGTGGCGTAGGGATCCCCGCCGATATCGACCGCGCCCTCGGGCAGGATGATACGCTGGCCGGGCGTGATGGCCGCGCGCGGCCCCAGGCCGTTCAGGTCGATCAGCGACTGCACCGGCGTCTGGAAGCGACGGCCGATGCCCGAGATCGTGTCGCCCGGCTGGATTTCATAGCTCGCGCCGGCGACGGCAGGACCACGGGCGGGCGGCGGCGGCGAGGCGAAGCCTTCCGAGGCCGGGCCGGCGGCCGGGCTGCCGTAAGGACGCGCGGGCTCGTTGTAGGGGGTGTTGGGCACCTCGGTGTAGGGCCGGGTCGGGGCGTCGTTGTACGGGCGCGGACCGACCGTGACCGCCGGCGCCAGCTCGCCGCCCTCGATCGACTCCACGGGCGCGCCGCGCGGCGGAGGCGCCTCATTGGCGGGGTTGGTCGGGCCGCGGACGCCCTCACCGGTCGGAACCGGGCGGGTCGGATAGGCTGGACCGGTCGGGCCGGTCGGCGCCGGTCCCGGCGGCTGGTCGGCGTAGATCGAATAGCGCGGCTCGCTGGGATAGCTGGAGCACGCGGCCAGCAGGCTGACCGCCCCCACCAGTGTCAGGATGCGCACAGCGCCGCCCATTCGTCTCATTCGCCCGCTCCGATTCAGCGCCCGTCCTGTGGGCCGACCTGACCCGGAAAACCGCGCCAAAGTTGGGCGGGAAGGTTAATCAAAGCTTGCCGGGCGGCAAGATCGCCCGACGCCCTACCCTTCCTTGGCCGTTCCCTCGACCAGCGGCACGAAGCGGACCTCGGTCAGGCTCTCGCGCCGGAAGGAGCCGTCGGGCTGGCCGACGTAGCGATGCAGCATCTGGACCGAGCTGCGCCCCACCGGACAGACCAGCACCCCGCCGGGCTTCAACTGCTTGAGCAGTTCGGTCGGTTCGCCGGGCGCGGCGGCGGTGACCATGATGCGGTCGAACGGCGCCTGCTCGGGCCAGCCGAGGCCGCCGTCGCCATGACGGGTGATGACATTGTCGATGTCCAGCTCGCGCAGCCGGTTCTCGGCTTCCGTCAGCAGGCTGCGATAGCGTTCGACGGAATAGACATAGCGGGCCAGCCGGCTGAGCACCGCAGCCTGATAGCCGCTGCCGGTGCCGATCTCGAGCACCCGGTGGCGTTGCTGCACGTCAAGCGCCTGGGTCATCAAGCCGACGATGTAGGGCTGGCTGATGGTCTGGGCGCAGTCGATCGGCAGGGCCTGGTCTTCCCAGGCCTGATCGAGGAATTTCTCGTGGACGAAGACGGCGCGGTTGATCGACTCCATGGCCGACAGCACGCGGGGGTCGGTCACCCCCTGCTGCCGAAGGCCCAGGATCAGTCGGCCGGCGCGGTCGTCGTTCAGCTTCATTCGGCCGCCACAGCCTTGGGCGGGGCGCCGCCCAGCACCTTCTTCAGGTCATTGACGCTGGCCATGTGGGTCAGGTCGATGTGCAGCGGCGTCACCGAGATGCGGCCCTCGTCCATGGCGCGCAGGTCGGTGCCCTCGGCATGCTCCTGCTTCTCGCCCCGGAAGCTCATCCAGTAGTAGTCGCGGCCGCGCAGGTCAGTGCGGCGGATGGCGTGCATCTCGCCGATGTCGCGGAAGCCCTGTCGGGTGATCTCGACCTGCGCCACCGCCTCGGGCGGCAGGTTGGGGAAGTTCAGGTTCATCACCACGCCGGGCGCCCACTTCTGCTCCAGCAGGCGGCTGATGATGCCGGGGGCGAAGGCTTCGGCGGTCTCCCAGTGGGCCCTGACCTCGTCATGGAAGCGTTCCAGGCTCTGGGACAGGGCGATGGAGCGGATGCCGAAGGCCATGCCCTGCAGGGCGCCGGCGACCGTGCCGGAATAGCTGACGTCCTCGCCGACGTTGTGGCCGCGATTGACGCCCGACAGCACCAGATCGGGCTTGGCCGGCATCAGGTCGTTGACCGCCAGGATCACGCAGTCGGTCGGGGTGCCCGTGACCGCGAACCGCTTCTCGCCCAGCCGGTTGACCCGCAGGGGCTCGGTCAGGGTGATGCCCCGGCCCTTGGCCGACTGCTCGGTCTGGGGCGCGCAAACCCAGATGTCATCGGACAGGGTGCGGGCGATACGCTCCAGACACTCCAGGCCCTCGGCTTCGATGCCGTCGTCGTTGGTCAGAAGGATTCTCATGATCCGGTTCTGACTAGAGCGAACCTCGCCGCCGCGCATCCGAAAAATCCGGTGCGGGCGAAGCCTGTTAGCGCAGGACCTCGATCCGGTCCGCCAGGATGACGACCTCGCGGCGGCAGTTGTTGACGATCAGCGAGCCCTGCCAGCCATAGGTTTCGGCGCCGTCACGCGAGGCCCAGGGCGCGGTGCGGCCGTGCAGGCGGACCCTCGAACCGTTGACCTCGCCCGCGCTATCCTGGGCGTTGCGCGGCAGGGCGGCGCTGAGGCAGTTGGTGGAGAAGCCGCGGCTGAGGTCGCTCTGCTCCCGGTACAGGCGGATTTCCCCGGCCTCGACCCGCGCCCAGCCCTCGAACTGGCCGGCGGATGCATCGAAGCCTTCCGGCGCGGGCAGGACGCCGGCGCCGGACGCGCAGGCGCTCAGCGTCAGCGTGAGGGCCAGGGGGGCGATGAGGGCGAGCTTGCGCATGACAGGTCCTTCACTTCCTTGCACCGGCCTTGAAACGGAAAGGCCTCGGTTCAGCAATCGATGACGCCGCGAAAGGCTCCACGCCTTCGGATCAGCCCCCGACCGAGGTCAGGCCGCCCATATAGGGGACCAGCACGTCCGGCACGCGGATGGAGCCATCCTCTTGCTGGTAGTTCTCCATGATGGCCACCAGGGTGCGGCCGACCGCGAGGCCCGAGCCGTTCAGGGTGTGGACGAACTCGGTCTTCTTCTCGCCGTCACGCTTGAAGCGGGCGTCCATGCGCCGGGCCTGGAAGTCGCCGCAGTTCGAGCAGGAGCTGATCTCGCGATAGGTGTTCTGCGACGGCAGCCAGACCTCGAGGTCGTAGGTCTTCTGCGCCGAGAAGCCCATGTCGCCCTTGCACAGCAGCATCTTGCGATACGGCAGCTCCAGCGCCTGCAGGATGGCCTCGGCGCAGCCGACCATCCGCTCGTGCTCGGCGTCGGAGTCCTCGGGGCGGGTGATGGAGACCAGCTCGACCTTGGTGAACTGGTGCTGGCGGATCAGGCCGCGGGTGTCGCGTCCGGCGGAACCGGCCTCGGCGCGGAAGCAGGGCGTCAGGGCAGTCATGCGGATCGGCTCGGCCAGCTCGCTCTCCGGCAGGATCTGCTCGCGGACGAGGTTGGTCAGGGAGACTTCGGCGGTGGGGATGAGATAGTGCTCGCCGGCCTTGAACAGGTCTTCCTCGAACTTCGGAAGCTGGCCGGTGCCGAACATGGCGTCGGCCTTCACCATGTAGGGCGAGTTGACCTCCAGATAGCCGTTCTGGTCCGTCTGCGTGTCCAGCATGAACTGGGCGACGGCGCGTTCCAGACGCGCCAGCTGGCCCTTGATCACGGCGAAGCGCGAGCCGCTCATCCTGGCGGCGGCCTCGAAGTCGAGCAGGCCGAGGGCCTCGCCCAGATCGGCGTGATCCTTGGCCGGGCCGGTTTCGCGGGGCGTGCCCCAGCGGCTGACCTCGACGTTGCCCGCCTCATCCTCGCCGTCCGGCACGTCGTCGGCGGCGATGTTCTTCAGCCCGGCGAGCAGGTCGCGCAGTTCCTTGCCGACGTTGGCCTCGACTTCCTCGGCGGCGGCGATGTCGGCCTTCAGGGCCTCGACCTCGGCTTTCAGGCGATCGGCCTCGGCCATGTCCTTCTTGGCCATGGCGGCGCCGATCAGCTTCGATGCGGCGTTGCGTTTCGTCAGGCCGTCCTGCGCCGTGGTCTGGGCCGCGCGCAGTTCGCCGTCGAGGCGCAGCAGATCGGCCACCAGCCCATCGGCCTCCTCGACCCCGCGCGACGACCAGCCGCTGACGAAGGCGGCGGGATTGTCACGGATGGCGCGGATGTCGTGCATGGCTCTAACTCTTGGATTGGAAGCGATGCTCTAGCGGGCGTGGGGGATTCCGCCAAGGCTGGCGGCGCTTTCATCGGCGTGGAGCGTGATCACCTCTCCATCGCCCGCTTCAAGGCGATGGGGAGGACAGATCGGCGACTTCGCCGATCAGGAGGGGGCGGCGCAGGTGGTCGTGAGTAGCCGCGAATACCGCTATTCGAGGCGTCTCCTGCCCCGACGGAGCCGCCCTCACCTGATCGACGCTGGCGCGCCGATCTGTCCTCTCCATTCGCTTGAAGAGGCGAACGGAGAGGTGAGCGATCTCGTCGCTCCCTGCCTAGATCAACCCCGACAGCGGCGAGCTGGCGCTGGCGTACATCCGACGCGGCATGCGGCCCGCCAGATAGCCCTGACGGCCCGCGATCACTGCATGCTTCATCGCAGACGCCATCAGGATGGGATCGTTGGCGCCGGCGATGGCGGTGTTCATCAGCACGGCGTCGCAGCCCAGCTCCATCGCCAGGGTCGCGTCGGACGGCGTGCCCACGCCTGCATCAACGAGCACCGGCACCTTCGCCTGTTCGATGATCAGGCGGACATTGACCTTGTTCTGGATGCCCAGACCCGAGCCGATGGGGGCCGCGGCGGGCATGATGGCGGCGGCGCCGGCGTCTTCCAGACGCTTGGCCATGACCACGTCGTCGGTGCAGTAGACCATGACCTGGAAGCCGTCCTTGATCAGCAGGTCCAGCGCCCGCAGGGTCTCGACCATGTCCGGGTACAGGTGGGCGGTGTCCGACAGGACCTCCAGCTTGACAAGATCCCAGCCTCCGGCCTCGCGCGCCAGCCGCAGGGTCCGCACCGCGTCCTCGCCGGTGAAGCAGCCGGCGGTGTTGGGCAGGAAGGTGAAGCGGTCCGGCTTCACATAGTCGACCAGCAGGGGCTGGTTGGGGTCGGTCAGGTTCACCCGGCGCACGGCGACGGTGACGATCTCGGCCCCCGCGGCCTCGGCGGCGTCGGCGTTCTGCTGATAGGTCGCATATTTGCCGGTGCCGACGATCAGGCGGCTGTTGAAGGTGCGGCCGGCGACGGTCCAGCTGTCATTCACGGAGGCGGAAACGGGGGCATGTGCGTTCATGCCCCCGTCCCTACGCCTTCAAGCGCCGCGTTTGAACCCTCACGCCCCCTGCGGAAGCGCGTAGGCGATCACTTCGTCTGACACGGGGGTTTCCATGAAGTGGTGGCCGCCCGGCGCGATGACCAGATACTGGCGACCGCCGACCTCATAGACCATCGGCGTGGTCTGGCCGCCGCCCGGCAGGTGGTCGGTCCACAACGTCTTGCCGGTCTTCAGGTCGATGGCCCGGATCAGGTCGTCCGTGGCCGCGGCGATGAAGATCACCCCGCCCGCCGTCACGACCGCACCGCCGTTGTTCGGGGTGCCGATCTCGATGGGCAGCATGGACGGGACGCCGAACGGCCCGTTCTTCAACGCCTGGCCCAGCGGACGGTCCCAGAGCGTCCGGCCCGAGCGCAGGTCGATGGTGCGGATACCGCCGTAGGGCGGCTCCTTGCACAGAAGGCCGGTGAAGGGCATCCGCCAGCCGGCGTTGACGCTGATGGCGTAGGGGGCGCCCGCCTGCGGGTCCCCTGCCCCTTCGGCCCCGCCCTTGCGGGCGTTCGGTTCGCCGCGCGGGGCCCAGCCCTTGCGGTCCGCCTCGGCCCGCGGGACCAGACGGTTGTAGTTGGGCATGTCATTGTAGTTCGCGACGATCACGCCGCGGGCCGGGTCGATGGCGATGCCGCCCCAGTCCGAGCCGCCGTTGTAGCCCGGATACTGGATGTAGCGGCGGTCCGCCGTCGGCGGGGTGTAGAAGCCCTGATAGGAGGCGCTGCGGAACTGGATGCGGCAGATCATCTGGTCGATGGGCGACATGCCCCACATCTGACGCTCGGACAGGTCGTTGTCGCGACGCAGGGTGTGATAGCCGCTGGTCGGCTGGGTCGGGGCGCGCATCTGCGGCTCGACGCCGCCGCGCGGGGCCTGGATCTCATTGACCGGGGTCAGGGGCTGACCTGTCGCGCGGTTCAGCACATAGATATCGCCCTGCTTGGACGGCAGGACGACCGCCGGAACAGCGCCGCCCGCGGTGGGGAAGTCGACCAGCGTCGCCTGCGAGCCCAGATCGTAGTCCCAGACATCGTGGCGCACGGTCTGGAAATGCCAGCGGGGTTTGCCCGTGGTCACGTCCAGCGCCACCAGCGAGGTCGCATAGTCGAGTTGCTGGCCCTGACGGTCGGCGCTGACGTAGTCGGCGGCGGTCGAGCCCAGCGGCAGATAGACCAGTCCCAGACGCTCGTCGCCCGAGGCCGTGGTCCACATGTTCGGCGTGCCCAGGGTGTAGATCTGGCCTTCCGGCGGGGTGGTGTTGATGTCCGGGCGGTTCATGTCCCAGGCCCAGCGAAGCTGGCCGGTGACGGCGTCGAAGCCCTTGATCACGCCCGACGGCGCTTCCCGGTACTGGCCGTCGAGGATCTGGTGGCCGGTGACCAGCACCCCGCGCACGATGGTCGGGGCCGAGGTGATGGAGACCATGCCCGGGATCAGGCGACCCATGTTGGCGGAGGTGTCGACCTGACCGTTCTGGCCGAAGCCGGCGCAACGCTGGCCGGTGCGGGCGTCCACGGCGATCAGGCGGGCGTCCAGCGTGCCCCAGATGATACGGCTGGCGCAGGGCTCGGCCGCTGGCGCGTCCGGCACAACGAAGTAGCTCACACCGCGACAGGCGGCGGTATAGGGGATGCTCTCGTCGCTGACCTGCGGGTCGTGCTTCCACAGGTTCCGGCCCGTCGCGGCGTCCACCGCCAGTACCATGTTCTTGCCGGTGCAGATGTAGAGGGTGTTCCCGATCTTCAGCGGGGTGTTTTCGGAGGCGTATTTGTTCTGCGCCCCGGGCCGGTCGCCCGGCAGGTCGCCCGTGTGCAGGCTCCAGACCCGCTCCAGCTTGCCGACGTTCTCCGGCGTGATCTGGGTCAGGGGCGAATAGCGCTGGGCGTGATAGCTGCCGCCATAGGCGGGCCAGTCGGCGCCGACCGGGATGGCGTCAGGATCGCTCGACGCCACCTGCTGCGCGGCGGGAAGTTCGCCGTTGATCCGGATTTTCCCGGCATTGGCGGTGGCGACGCCGCCGACCAGCAGCAGGGCGACCAGTCCGGCCGCGCCGCCCGCCGCCCAGATCTTGCCACGGCCCGGCTTCAGCGCCGGGAGAGCCGCCAGAACAAGGGCCAGCAACACCGCCGGCGCTATGACGCGGGGCACCAGGCCCCAGCCGTCGATCCCGACCTCCCAGAGCGCCCAGATCACGGTCAGGATGAAGACACCGACGTAGATGAAGGCGCCCGTCAGGCTGCGGCGGACCAGCAGCACGCCGCTGGCCAGCAGGCCCAGGCCGGCCAGCAGATAGTACCAGGAGCCGCCCAGACTGATCAGCCAGCCGCCGCCTATGGTCAGGGTCAGGCCGATGAGGGCCAGAACCACCCCCAATGCGATGATCAGGCCTCCCGCGAGGCCTCCGGGTTTGCGCTCGACAGACATGCACGCCTCCAGCGTGACTGTGGATTTGCCAGCGCAACACCCGATCAGGTGCGCGGTTCCGACGCAGCGGATGTCCGGCTGCGGATTGGGCTGAAAAGGGGGTTTGTTTGTACAAATCCCGGCGCCTTTCGTCAGTTTTCCCGCGCCGGCGACCGTGCGTGACTATGCTCCCGAGTCGTCAGTGCAGGAGTGTCGTCATGCCTATCCGGTCCCTCATCGTCAGAAGCGCGATCGCGGTTCTGCTGACCACGACGGCCATCACCACGATCAGCTGCTCCACCTCGAGCGCGCCGGCCGTGGCCACCCTGCCCGCGCCGCCGCCTCCCGCCCCTCCGCCTCCGCCTCCGCCTCCGCCGCCTCCGCCCCCGGCTGCGCGTTCGGACGGCGAAGTCGGCGCCGCCGTGGGCGACGTCGTGGTCACCGGGACCCGCATCCGCGCCGCTGAGAGCGAAGGCGCCGGCGAGCTGTCCGCCGCGCCGGACGCCCGCATCGCCGCGCCGACCCCGGTGGCGACGCCCTCGCCCCGCCCGACGCCGCCCGCTACCGCGCCCGCCGCCCAGGCGGGGCTGCTGACCGCCGCCGACTATGACGACCTGCTGAACCCGACCTGGTACGCCGACTATGTGGGCCGCTACCTGCAGCAGCAGCCGCAGAATCAGATCGAGCTGCCCTGGGTGGACACCCGCAGCGCCATCACCGTCTCGGTCCGTGACGCCGAGGGTCGGCCCGCCCCCTTCGTGGAGGTGTCCGTCTCACGTCCCGAAGGCGGCCCGCTGCGGCTGCGGACGCTGGCCGACGGGACGGTCGTGCTGTTCCCGCAACTGGACCGGCTGGGCCGCACCGCCGACGTGACGGTGGAGGGCGCGACCCGTCGCCTGACCGTCGGCCCTGACAGCCGAATCGACATTCGCACGTCGCGCCGGGCCGCCGCCGTCCGCGCCTTCGACCTGCTGCTGGTGGTCGATTCCACCGGCAGCATGGGCGACGAGATGGAGTATCTGAAACGGGAGCTGGCCTCGATCATGGCCTCGCTCGCCGAGCGCCACCCGGGGGTCAGCACCCGCATCGGCCTGATCGTCTATCGCGACAACGGCGACCAGTATGTGGTCCGCGACTTCCCCTTCACCGCCAATGTCGATGAACTGGTGCGCCAGCTGGAGGCGCAACGGGCGGACGGCGGCGGGAACTATCCCGAGGCGATGGATCAGGCGCTGGCGCGGGCGATGGACTATCCGTGGCGCGACAATGCGGTCCGCTCGATCATACTGGTCGCCGACGCGCCGCCGCATGACGGACAGATCGGTGCGACCTGGGCCGAGGTGCAGGAGGCCCGCCAGCGGCGCATCCAGATCACGCCGGTGGCGGCCAGCGGGGTCGGCCATCGGGCCGAGTTCGTGATGCGCGCAGCCGCCGCCGCGACCCAGAGCCGCTATCTGTTCCTGACCGACGACAGCGGCATCGGCAATCCGCACGCCACGCCCGAGGTCAAATGCTACGTCGTCACCCGGCTGGACAGCCTGCTGCGCCGCGTACTGGACAGCCAGATCTCGGGCCGCCGGATCGAGCCGACGGACAGCGAGGTCATCCGCCGTGTCGGCGCCTATGACCGCGGCGTCTGCCCGCCGAAATAGACGGTCTCAGCCGCCGCCGACGAACTGGACCAGTTCGATGCGGTCACCTTCAGCAATGGGGGTGACCGCATGCTGCGACTTCGGAACGATCTCCAGATTCCGCTCGACGGCGACCTTGCGGATATCCAGTCCCAGTTCCTCGACGAGGGACAGGATAGTGTCCGACCGGACCTCGCGAAGTTCGCCGTTGACCTGAATTTGCATGACCTTGCGTCAATCTTCTTGCGGCGCGCGCTTGCCTGACGCCACGCCTCAGCTAAAAGGCCCGATCCGATTCCGTCGGAACGTCACCTCTGCGAGCGAATGCCCGACAGCCCCGTCCTCTACGTCCTGAACGGCCCGAACCTCAACCTGCTTGGGGTGCGCGAGCCTGAAATCTACGGACGCGAGACGCTGGCGGACATCCAGGCCCTGTGCGAACGCACGGCGGCGGGCGCGACCGTGGTGTTCCGCCAGACCAATCACGAAGGCGAACTGATCGACTGGGTCCAGGAGGCCCGGGACAAGGCTGACGCGCTTGTGATCAATCCGGCCGGTTATGGACACACCTCCGTGGCCTTGCTGGACGCCCTGAAAACGCTGACGGTTCCGATCGTCGAGTGTCACCTGTCGAATCCGGCCGCGCGCGAGCGCTTCCGGCATCGCACCTATGTGTCGGCGATCGCCGCCGGCGTGGTTTCGGGTTTCGGCCCGATGAGTTACGAACTGGCGGTCAAGGCCGCCCTCGGACTGGCGCAGGAACGCAGCCCGTCCGCGGACCGTTCGGTTTAAAGGACAACAAGAGGCTCCCATGGCCGATCCGAAGCTGAAGAACGAAGCCGAAATCGACGCGACCCTGGTCCGCCAGCTCGCCGATATCCTGAATGACACCGATCTGACCGAGATCGAGGTCGAGAAGGGCGAACTGCGCATCCGCGTCGCCCGCGAGATCACCGCCGCGCCGGTCGTGCAATACGCCGCCGCCCCGGCCCCGGTCGCCGCCGCCCCGGCGGCCGCGCCCGCCGCCGCCGCTGCTCCGGCCGCCATGGCCTCGGACCCGGCCACCATCGTCGCCCGCTCGGGTGAAGAGGTGAAGTCGCCGATGGTCGGCACCGCCTATCTGCAGGCCTCGCCGGAAGCGCCGAAGTTCGTCCAGCCGGGCGACAAGGTGAAGAAGGGCCAGACCCTGCTGATCGTCGAAGCCATGAAGACGATGAACCCGATCCAGGCGCCGCGCGACGGCGTGGTGGCCGAGGTCCTCGTCGGCGACGCCCAGCCGGTCGAGTTCGGCGAGCCGCTCGTCCTGCTCGAGGCGTAAAGCCATGTTCAGCAAGGTCCTGATCGCGAACCGCGGCGAGATCGCCCTGCGGATTCACCGCGCGTGCAAGGAGATGGGCATCTCCACCGTCGCCGTGCACTCCGAAGCCGACCGCGGCGCCATGTGGGTGCGCCTGGCCGACGAGAGCGTCTGCATCGGCCCGGCCCCGGCGGCCAAGTCGTATCTGAACATCCCGTCGATCATCGCTGCCGCCGAGATCACCGGCGCCCAGGCGATCCACCCGGGCTATGGCTTCCTGTCGGAAAACGCGCGCTTCGCCGAGATCGTCGAAGCCCACGGCATGACCTTCATCGGGCCGAAGCCCGAGCACATCCGGGTCATGGGCGACAAGATCAGCGCCAAGCAGACCGTGCTGGCCGCGGGCATCCCCTGCGTTCCGGGCTCGGACGGCGAGGTCGAGACCATCGAGGACGCCATCGAGGCATCGAAGTCCATCGGCTTCCCGCTGATCGTCAAGGCCGCCGCCGGCGGCGGCGGACGCGGCATGAAGGTCGCCCTGACCGCTGACGATCTGGTCGAGGCGGTGCAGACCGCCCAGACCGAGGCCAAGGCCGCCTTCGGCAACGGCGCGGTCTATATGGAGCGCTACCTCCAGAAGCCGCGCCACATCGAGATTCAGGTCATCGCCGACAGCCACGGCAACGTCGTGCACTTGGGCGAACGCGACTGCTCGCTGCAGCGTCGCCACCAGAAGGTGCTGGAAGAGGCCCCCTCGCCCGCCCTGTCGGCCGAGGGCCGCAAGAAGATCGGCGAGACGGTCAACAAGGCCATCGCCGCCATCGGCTATCTGGGCGTCGGCACCATCGAGTTCCTGTGGGAGGACGGCGAGTTCTTCTTCATCGAGATGAACACCCGCCTGCAGGTCGAACACCCGGTCACCGAAATGATCACGGGCGTCGATCTGGTCCGCGAACAGGTGCGCATCGCCGCCGGCCTGCCGCTGTCCTTCACCCAGGACGACGTGACCTTCGAGGGTCACGCCATCGAGTGCCGGATCAACGCCGAGAACTCCGAGACCTTCACCCCGTCGCCGGGCACGGTCACGGACTTCCACGCGCCGGGCGGTCTGGGCGTGCGTCTGGATAGCGCCATCTACGCCGGCTATTCGATCCCGCCCTATTACGACAGCCTGATCGGCAAGCTGATCGT
>JAVHYH010000069.1 GCA_031119155.1 Brevundimonas sp. | reverse complement strand
CCCCGCTGACGGTGACGAACGGGCTCACCTGATAGGTGGTGAAGGCGGCGTAGCGCCAGCCGACGTAGGCGGAGTCGCCTTCGGTTCCCGAGCGCAGCAGCTGGCCCGACAGCAGATAGACGCCGTCCTCCTTGCTCTGACGCCACAGGCCCGCCGTCACCAGACCGACCGTGGTCTTCGGCAGCGGCTGGAAGGTCACCTGCGGCTGGATCGACACCAGGTTGGACACGCCCAGATCCGTGCGCAGCGAGATCGGCGGCACATAGAGCTGGTTGTAGGTGCCCAGCTTGCCGTCGGTGCGGTCGTCATCGCCGGAGGCGGCGTCGAAGCGGACGGCGACGCGCGGCTTCCACGCATGGTCGAAGGTGCGACCGACGGTGGCCGAGACATACCAGGCCTCGATATCCAGCCCCCGGAAGTCGCCGGTCTGCAGCACGCCCTCGAGGTCATAGTCCCACGGCGCCAGACGCCCGTTCAGACGGGCGGAGACCGTGTCGCGGTCGTCGCGCCCGGCCAGTCCGGTGTCGAAGGCGACGCCGATCCGGTCGGTGTTGGCGTAGAGGAACTCCAGACGCGAAGCGGTCGGCCCGGTCCCCAGCGTGCGGGCCGCCGTGGCGCCGTACAGGCGGTAGTCATAGTTGGTGGCGTCGTCGAACGAGGCCTTGCTCTCGCGGATCGCATAGCCGCCGAACACGCCGCCCGACCAACCCGTGGGGTTGTCATAGATGACCCGCGCCATGTCGAAGGCGGTGCGGGCGTTGGCGCCCTCGCGTGGTTCGAAGATGCGGAAGCCACCGACGCCGAACTCCTGACGGCCGACGCGGACGCGAACGGCGCCCTCGCCCAGCGAATGTTTGGTCTCAAGGAAGGCCTGGTGCACGTCGGCGCGGCTTTCCTCGGTGAAGGGCTCACCGCTGTCGAGGCCGTGGGTGCGGGCGTCCTGGATGTCGACGAAGGCCCGCAGGTTCGGCGTCAGACGCCAGTCGGCCCACAGGCGCAGGCGTTGCTGCAGGTTGCCGTCGTCGTCCTGGAGGCCGCGACCGAAGCGCTCGTGGCCCCGGTACTCGGCGCGCCAGCGGGCCTCGCCGCCGAGGCTGAGCCAGGTCGAGCCGACCGGGATGGCCTTCATCTGCGCCCAGCCGGACGCGTCATCGCCGACGGTGCGATAGGCGGACCAGTCCTCGTCGTGGTTGATCGGACGGAAGGCGGGAGCCGGACGCGCGGCGGGGGCGGCGGCGGGAGCCGCCTGAACCGCGGGCGGGGCGGTCATGATGGGCGCATCGGCGGCGGGCGCTTCCGGCGCGGCGGCAAGGATCAGGGCGGCGGCGGCCGCGGAGTTGAGCAGCATAGGTTTCCCCTCTGGAGCAGGCCCGGTTGGATCCGGGCTCCGTTGCGTTCGTAAGTGACTATTCGGCGTCGGGCTGGGCGCCCGGCGCGGCGGATTTGAAGGCGTCGAGCTGGAGACAGGCGGCCTCGATCTCGAGCAGGCGCGGCCAGCGCAGTTCGACGTTGAAGCGGCGGGCGTTGCCGAGCTGGGGCACGATCAGGATGTCGGCCAGCGTCGGCTTGTCGCCGAAGGCGAAGGGACCGGGGTTGTCGGCCAGCAAGCGGTCGACGGCGTCCAGCCCTTCGTCGATGACGGTGGCGGCCCAGGCCTGGACCGCCTCCTCCGCCAGACCCAGTTCGCGAAGATTCTGAAGGACCTTCAGGTTCTGGACCGGGTGGATGTCGCAGGCGACCACCTGGGCCACGGCGCGGACGCGGGCCCGCTCCAGCGGATCGGCGGGCAGCAGGGCGGGCTCGGGATGGAGCTCGTCCAGATACTCGCAGATCGCCAGTGACTGGGTCAGGACCGCGCCGTCGTCGGTGATCAGGGTCGGGAGCAGACCCTGGGGGTTGAGCGCCAGATAGTCCGGCGCCCGTTGCTCGCCCTTGCGCAGGTGGTGGAAGACCTGCTCCGCGACGAGCCCCTTGAGGTTGAGGGCGATCCGCACGCGCCACGACGCAGTGGAACGGAAGTAGCCGTGCAGGATCATGGGGTTCAGGCTCCGATGGCGTTGCGGCGCACGGCGCCGAGGGTGAAGACGGCGATCGAGGCGATCACGGCGGGAACGACGGCCAGCAGGATGAGCGACTGCGGGCTCCAGGCCTGGGCCAGCAGCATGCCGCCGACCAGCGGACCGACGATGGCGCCGATCCGGCCGACGCCCAGCGCCCAGCCCACGCCGGTGGCGCGGATGGCGGTCGGGTAGACGGCGGCGGTCAGGGCGTTACAGCCGATCTGGGCGCCGACGACGCCGAAGCCGGACAGGGCCGCACCGGCCAGCAGAACGGTCAGGTTGGTGCCGCCGAAGGCCAGCAGGGCGATGAAGGCGGCCGAGGCGGCATAGGCCGTGCCCAGCACGACATAGGGGCTGATCTTGTCGATCATCCGGCCCAGCACGATGGCGCCGACGACGCCGCCGAGGTTCAGGGTGGCGGTGGACAGGATGGCCAGCGACAGCGGCAGACCGGCACCCTTCAGCAGGGTCGGCAGCCAGTTCACCAGGAAGTACATGACCAGCAGGTTCATGAAGAAGGCGACCCACAGCAGCAGGGTCGTGGGGGCGCGGCCCTCACGGAACAGCTGGAAGACCGAGAAGCCCTTGGCGGCGGTGGATTGCTCGTGCTTCAGGCCGTCGATGAACTCGCTGACCGAGGCGTTGGGATCGATCTTGTGAACGATGGGAGCGATCTTCGATTCCGGCGCGCCCTTGGCGACCATGAAGCGCACCGATTCCGGCAGCATGAACCACAGCACCGGCAGCAGCAGCAGCGGCAGGACGCCGCCGACGACGAAGACCGAGTGCCAGTCGAACTCGGCGATCAGCCAGGTCGAGACCAGGCCGCCGATGGTCGAGCCCAGCGGGAAGCCGCAGAACATGACGGTGACGAGCGTGGCGCGCAGGCGGGCCGGACCATATTCGCTGGTCAGGGCGATGATGTTCGGCATGGCGGCGCCCAGGCCGATCCCCGTGATGAAGCGGTAGATCAGCAGCTCGTTCATCGAGGTCGCGAACGCCGTCAGCAGGGCGAACAGGCCGAAGATGAAGGTCGAGATCAGGATGACCGTCTTGCGGCCGAACTTGTCAGCCGCGGGGCTGAGCGTGAAGGCGCCGACGGTCAGGCCGAGCAGGCCGATGGCGAAGATCGGACCGAACGCGGACGGGGCCAGACCCCAGTCCTCGGCGATCTTGGGCGCGACGAAGGCGATCGACTGGGTGTCGAAGCCGTCGAGCATCGCAATGATGAAACACAGCGCCGTAACGCCGAACTGTAGCGGGCCGAATTTGGCCCGGTCGATGACGGCGTTGCCGCCCCCCTCACCCATGGCTGCCATAGGATCAATCCCTTCCTCCGGAGGGCGCGTCTGTTGCGCGCCTCTCCCCTGTTGATGATGCAGTCCTTCGCGATCAGGCCGCTTTCGGCCCGACCTTGATTTCAAGCGGCGTCAGTCCGTCGATGGTGACGACGATGTCGTCGCCTTCGACCACCGCCCCCACGCCCGCGGGGGTGCCGGTGTAGATGAGATCGCCCGGCTCAAGCTTCCAAAGACGCGAGGCGAAGGCGACGATGTCGTCGACCGGCCAGATCAGCTCCGCCAGATCGGCGTCCTGTTTGGTCTCGCCGTTGACGGTCAGCTTGATCGCACCCTTCGCCGGGTCGAAATCGCCCTCGCCCGCCTTGTGGATCAGGCCCAGTGGCGACGACTGTTCGACGTTCTTGCCGGTGTCCCACGGACGGCCCTGCGCGCGGGCGTCCAGCTGGAGATCGCGGCGGGTCATGTCGAGGCCGGTGGCGTAGCCCCAGACGTAGTCTTTCGCATTCTCGACGGCGATGTCGCGACCGCCCTTGCCGATGGCGACGACCAGCTCAGCCTCGTAGTGGAAGTTTTCCGTCTCGGTCGGATAGGCGATGGTCACGCCCGAGGGGACGACGGTCTCGGCCCAGGCAGTGAAGAAGAAGGGCGGTTCACGGTCCGGATCGCGGCCCATCTCGCGCGCATGGGCGGCGTAGTTGCGGCCGACGCAGATCACGCGGCGGACCGGGAAGTCGTCTCCGGTCGTGGTCGCAGCCAGCACGGGGGCCGGGGTGTCGAACAGCAGGCTCATGCGTTTTCTTCTCTGTAGAGGTTCAGTTTTTCCTGACAGGCCTTGTCCGAGTAGCCGAACAGGACGAGCTGCTCCGTCGCCTTGAAGACGACCTGCTTCCACGACGGGACGACCAGGATTTCGCGGGGGTTCAGGGCGATGGTCTCGCCCTCGACGATGGCCTCGCCCTTGCCCTCGACGACCACGAAGATGGTGCCGTCAGTGGAGCGGCGCGGCTGGGTTTCGAAGCCGGCGGGCATCAGGCGGACATGGGCCGAGATGGTGGCCATGATCGAGCCGCCGTTGACCGGGTTCAGGAACTCCAGCGCGTGGCCCAGATGCGGGTCGATCTCGGCGCCGCTGTTGGCCAGACCGTCCAGCGCCGGGCGCCAGTCGGAATAGGGATAGTGGAACAGCGGCTGGTGGGCCGGACGGCGATCCGCCGTGTGGCCCTTCAGCGGACGCATGTTGCGGCCGTAGCGGTTGATGCTGTCGCCGGGTGGGACCTGCTCCGGGAACTGGTCCTCGGGATAGCCCTCGGCGAAGCTGGCGTCGAAGTGACGGACGGTGGGGATGTCGAGGCCGTCCAGCCAGATCATCGGCGTATCGGTCGGGTTGGAGTGGTCATGCCACTGTCCGCCCGGGGTCAGCACCAGATCGAACGGCTTCATGATCGCCTTTTCACCGTCCACCGAAGTGTAGGCGTTCTCGCCCTCGATGACGAAGCGCAGGGCGCATTGGGTGTGCCTGTGCGCCGGAGCGACCTCGCCGGGCAGGATCAGTTGCAGACCGGCATAGAGGCTGGGGGTGATGCCCGAGTGGCCCGGCAGGCCCGGGTTCTCGAGGATCAGCACCCGGCGCTCGGCCTGTTTGGCGCTGATCAGGTCACCGGCGCGCATCAGGTAGTCGCGGGCGTTGTCATACGACCATTTGTGCACCCTGGCCGGGCTGTCCGGCTTCGGCAGCACCAGGGCGGCCAGCTTCTCCCACAGCGGATAAAGACCTTCCGGCTCCATCTGCTCGTACAGGGCGTTCAGCTGCGACTGCTGGTCGTTCTTGAGGGGTTCGGCTTCACGCATACTCAACTCTCCACACCGACGTGAAGCAGGCCGTCTTCCAGCTTCACCGGGAACGTCTTGACCGCGACCGTGCAGGGCGCGCCCACGGCGGCTCCGGTCTTCACATTGAAGGTGCCCTGGTGCAGCGGGCACTCGATCAGGTCGCCGTCCAGATAGCCGTCGGCCAGGCTGGCGGCGCCGTGGGTGCACAGGTCTGCGGTGGCGTAATATTCGCCATCCACCGCATAGAGGGCGATCTTCAGCCCGCCGACGACGGCCTGGGCCACGCCGTACTGCTCAAGATCCGAAGGGGGCAGCGTCGGCTGCCAGGTCAGGGTGGCGGTCATGCGGGGTACACGAGACTGTTGGGGATCATTTCGGAATCGAAGACCACGATCCGCTCGGCGAACCGTAGCCGGCCTTCGTCGACCACGACCTTGTCGTGGCAGACGGCGGACAGGACGATGTCGGAGGTCTTGTCGATAAGCGTCTGGACCAGCAGCAGATTGTGCCGGACCTGAACGAAGCCCTCTCCCTCGCCGACAATGCGCGGCGCGGTCGGGAAGCGGCGATAGTAGCGCGGGGCGTACATCTGCGTCCGCGTCAGGCCGGTGACCCGGTCCTTCAGCATGCCGCGGCTCTCGGCCTGCATGGTGCAGAGCGAGTAGCCCGCCTCGTAGTTCTCGCGCGGGATCACGCGATAGAGGCAGTCCTGGGTGAAGAAGTCCGGCCAGTCATGCAGGCGGACGTCATCCAGCGTGGCGTAATAGTCGTCGAACAGATCGCGGACGGCGTCGCGCGTGAGGGCGGCGGGTCGGGTCATGGTGTCAGTCACAGGCCCATCACCTTACGCCAGTAGCGATACATGCCGCGGACGGCGGTTTCGGTGACCTGGTGGTCGGTCGGCGCGATCTCGCGACCGCCCATCTGCAGGATGAAATGCTCGTCCGGCGAACCGTGCGCGCCCTGCTGGGTCATCTCCAGCACCTCGCCGTCATCGGCGGAAACGAAGCCGGCCGGGCCGAACAGATTGGCCTGACGCGTGCGGCGCAGGCGCATCTCCGGCGTGTCGTCGGCGTAGCACCAGTGGGTCCAGTGGAAGTCGAAGCCGCCGACGCCCTTGGGAACGATCTGGCGGGTGGTCAGGCTGTTTACCTGCTGCTGCAGGATCACGCTGGGGAAGATGGTGATCATCCCGACGGTCTCTTCGCCGGGGAACTCCTGCACCACGTCCATGACGCGCGGGTCTTCCAGCACCAGATCGCCCTGGAAGTTGCGGATGTCGGCCATGGCCTCGGTCTTCTCCTGCTCGCCCTTGCGCGAGATCAGGATGCCGTGGCGGCCTTCGTCATCGATATCGACGGCCGACTTCTGGTCGGCGCGGAACAGGCCGAAGGTGGCGAAGAACACGTGCAGCAGGCCCGCGTGGTACGGGTCCTTGATGTTCTCCTGCATCTGCTTCCAGTTGGCCGGAATGTGCTGGCGATTGTAGCCCAGCACCTCCAGCTTCCGGCCGTCATAGACGCGGGTGTAGTGCTTCCAGAACTTCTCGCCGAGGTACTCGCGGAAGGGCGGGGTCTCGTCCGAGAAGGTCGCCCAGACGACGCCGTTCACTTCCTCGACGCGCAGCTTGTTCAGCCCGTTCTGCGACAGGTCGAAGTCGGCGGGCATGCCGCCCTGACGCTTCACGCCCCGGCGGAACGGCACGCCCTGCAGGTCGCCGTTCAGGGCGTAGGACCACTGGTGATACGGGCAGATCAGTTCCTGCGAATGGCCGAAACGGGCCTGGCAGAATTTGACGCCCTTGTGGGCGCAACGGTTCTCGACGACCGAAATCTCGTTCTCGGCTGACCGCACCATGACCACCGGCTTTTCGCCCAGGGTGGTCGTCTTCCAGTCACCGACGTTCGGCAGCTCGCACTCCAGACCGACGTACAGCCAGTGCGGCCCGTACCAGATTTTCTGCAGCTCCTCGGCGTAGGTTTCGGGGTCCGTATAGACCCAGTAGGGCACCGCCGCGTCAGCGTCGGCCGGCCACACCCTGCCCTCAGGCGGACGAACGGAAATGTTCAAGTTCACGGCTCCCGGCACTGAAATTCCATCGACGATCTGAGGTCGTCGTTGACCGCACTGATGTCGTGGTTTTTGATCTATGTCAAACGCGTTGCACATTGTGCATTGCACACAAGGATCGAAACGACATGGACGAACGCATCGTCATCCTGGGCGCAGGCCACGCCGGCGGGGCCGCCGCCCTCAGCCTTCGCGAGCTCGGATTTACAGGCGAAATCAATCTGATCGGCGAGGAAGCGGAACCGCCGTACGAGCGCCCTACCCTGTCCAAGGAATTCCTTTCGGGCGCCGACGCAGAGCCCGTCTGGCTGGCCGACGCCGCACGATGGCGTGATCTCAATGTGCAATTGACGCTCGGCGTCAGCGGAATCGCCCTCGACCGCGAGGCGCGTGAACTGGCCCTCTCGGACGGATCATCCGTCGCCTATGACCGGCTCATTCTGGCGACCGGCGGACGGGTGCGGCGACTGGATACGCCGGACCATCCGCGCATCCATCACCTGCGCACCACGGACGACGCCCGCGCCCTGGCGAAGGCGGTGAAGCCGGGCGCCCGGGCGGTCATCGTCGGCGGCGGCGTGATCGGTCTGGAAGCCGCCTCGACCCTGGTCGAATTGGGCCTGAGCGTGACGGTTCTGGAGGCCGGAGACCGGCTGCTGGGTCGCAACATCCCCGAAGAGGCCGCCGGCTGGCTGGCCGCCGCCCATGCGCGAATCGGCGTCGATGTGCGTCTGGACCGCTCCGTGCGCGCCATCGAGCATCGCGCGGATGACCTGAGGATCCAGTTGGACGGCGGCGAGACGTTGGAGGCCGATCTGATGGTGGTCGGGATCGGCATCATCCCCTGCGCCGAACTGGCCGAGGCGGCGGGCCTGCCCACGGCGGGCGGGGTTCTGGTGGATGCCAGCTATCGCTCCTTGGGCGACGAGCGAATCTTCGCCATCGGCGATCTGGCGGTCAGGACCTGGGGCGATGGCCCTACGCCCCGCCGGATGGAGACCTGGGCCCATGCCCAGACCTCGGCCCGCGCCGCCGCCCTCGCCATTCTCGGCCAGCCCGCCGAGCCCGAGCTCGCCCCATGGTTCTGGACCGCCCAGTGCGGCCACATGCTGCAGATCGTCGGCGATCCCGGCGCGGGCGACACCGTGATCGCGCGCGGCGACGGGGTGAGGCTCTATGTGCGCGACGAGGTGCTGGTCGGCGCGGTCTGTCTGGACCAGCCGCGCGACTTCGGCACGGCGAAGCGGCTGATCGGCAAGACGCTGGTGGCGGAGCGCGCCGGCGATCCGGCCACCGACCTGCGCAAGGCGGCAGCCTAAGGCGCGGGACGACGACCACCGATGGCGGCGGTGATCTCGTCGCAGACGGCGATCAGGCGCTTGAGCACCTCGTCGTCGCGGTCAGGGCGGAAGGCGTCGGTGGCGAGCACTGTCGCCGTCAGCGTCGCCTCCTCCTGCAGATCGAAGATCGGCACGGCGGTCGCCCGCAGTCCCGGGATCAGGGTGCCGCTGACGCCGGAATAGCCGTCGGCGCGGACCCGCTTGCGGATGGCCTCGACGTCCACCGGCGTCAGCCCCCGCGCCTCGGCGGTCTCCCGCTCGATCATGTGGCGGGTGTGATTGTCGGGGCGGAAGGCCAGGAAGACATGCCCCGTCGCCGACCGCAGCAGCGGCAGGGGCGAGCCGACCATCAGCGAGGTCGAGATCGGCGGCGAGCCCATGACCCAGCGCACCACGATGGGGCCGCTGGGGCCGAGCGAGGCCATCTGAACCGTGCGGCCGGTCTCGTGGACGAAGTCGGTGATCCGCTGGTTCGCTTCCTGGAAGGCGTCGATGCGGCTGAGCGCGCCCAGCCCCAGACGAAGGGCGGCCGGGCCCAGATCGTAGCGGCCGCTGCCACCGTCCTGACGGGCCATGCCCGCGGCGACGAGGCTGGCCAGATAGCGGTGCGCCTGCGAGGCGGACAGGCCCGATGCCGCAGCGATCGTTCCCAGCGCCTGCGGTTCCTCATAGGAGGCCAGGGCGTCCAGCACGCGCAGACCGATGCCGACCGACTGGATGCCCGCGCGGCGCTTGGTCGTCTCCTTGGTCACGTCAGGCCTCTCCCGGATGCCGCGCCGTGGGAGGCGCCGATTCAACTTGCGACAGACTAGCATCAGAGCGGGGGGCGGATGAAAGCCGCGCCGTCGATCATCCGCCTTGCTTCCTTTTAATGCTTGGCCGCTTGCCCCTGCCAAACAACGCCCTAGTCTGCCCGCGTCGATGTCGCGGCTGGGGGAGTAGCGTTTGTCGTATCTGGCCGGATTGCTGGCGGCGGCCCTGTTGGCGCCGCAGAGCGCGCCTCCGATCTTCCAGCCCGGGGCGCCGGGCGCGCCGTCGCGCGTGATCACCGCCGATCAGGCGCTGGACCTGGCCCGCACCAGCTACACCGCCGAAGACGTCGCCTTCATGCAGCACATGATCGTCCACCACGCCCAGGCGGTGGAGATGGTCGCCCTGCTTGAAGTTCATGGGCAGAACCCGCGCGTCAAACTGCTGGGTCGCCGGATCGCCCTGTCGCAGGACGCCGAGATCGCGCTGATGCGCGACTGGCTGACCGAGCGCAATCAGTCGACCGAAATGCAGATGGATCATTCCGGGCACGGGATGGACCACGGCGCCATGGATCACTCGGCGCACGCCGGTCATGCGGGCCATGCTCCGGCGCCGTCCGAGACGCCGCTGATGTCCGGCATGCTGTCGCCCGCCCAGATGGCCCGTCTGGCGGCGGCGCGCGGGGAAGAATTCGATCGCCTGTTCCTGACGGGCATGATCCAGCATCATCAGGGGGCGATCGACATGGTGGCGGGACTGATGGAACACCCCGACGCCGCCAACGACACCCTGCTGTCCGACTTCACCACCGCCGTGGTGGCGGACCAGTCCACCGAAATCCTGCGTATGCAGTCCCTGCTCTCCGACCTCTGATCCGCCTTCCAGCTGAAAGACCGGCCATGACCATTCGCAAGACACTGCTGTCCTCCGTCGCCGTTCTCGGCATGCTTCTGACCACCGGCGCCGCCGCGGCCCAGCAGGCCTCGGTCGGCGGCCACACCCAGACCATAACCGCCGACGCCCGCAGCACCCTGTCGCCGGGCCTGAACGATGCGGGCCAGGCCGCCTCGGGGATGGTGCTGGAATACACCCTCGGCAAGCCGGACGGCTTCGTCGATCCGGACATCGGCTTCTCGCCGCCGACCAGCCAGGCCGAGGGCGAAGCCCTGATGCGCAGTGCGCGCGGCAATCCGAACTTCAGCCCGCTGGGCATGGCGAACACCGACCTCGCCCTGTCGAACGGCAAGCTGTTCGTCGGCAATTTCAACGGCTTCAACGCCTATGACCTGACCACCGGCGGCGCGCCGCAGCTGGTCATGTCCGTGGTCTGCCCCGGCGGACAGGGCGATGTCTCGGTGCGCGGCAACCTGCTGTTCATGTCCGTCGAGGAAGGCCGGGGTCGTCTGGACTGCAGCGCCCCGACCCGGAGCGGCGAGGTGCTTCCGGATCGCTTCCGCGGCGTGCGCATCTTCGACATCAGCGACCTGAGCGCCCCGCGCCAGATCGCCGCCGTCCAGACCTGCCGGGGGTCGCACACCCATACGCTGGTGCCGCATCCGACGGACGCCAATGTGCTGTACGTCTATGGTCAGGGCACCTCGGGCGTCCGCAAGACCGGTGAGCTGGCGATCTGCACCGACGGCCAGCCGGACGCCAATCCGGAAACCGCCCTGTTCTCGATCGACGTCATCAAGGTCGAGCTGGACCGGCCGCAGGACGCCGCCATCGTCAATCGTCCGCGCATCTTCGCCGACGCCACGACGGGCCGGGTGGCCGGCCTGTGGCGCGGCGGCCGGGCGGGCATCGCCAGCCAGGACACCGCCCAGACCAACCAGTGCCACGACATCACCGTCTATCCGGAGATCGGACTGGCCGGCGGCGCCTGCAGCGGCAACGGCATCCTGCTGGACATCTCGGACCCCGAGAACCCGGCCCGCGTGTCCGACATCTTTGATCCGGACATGGCCTACTGGCACTCGGCCACCTTCAACAACGCCGGCACCTCGGTCGTCTTCACCGACGAGTGGGGCGGCGGCATCGCCGCGCGCTGCCGCGCCGAAGACCCCGCCACCTGGGGCTCGAACATGATCGCCACGATCGAGAACCGCACCCTGACGGGCCGCAGCTTCCACAAGCTGCCCTCGGCGCAGGGCGCGACCGAGAACTGCGTGGCCCACAACGGCAACATCATCCCGGTGCCCGGCCGCGACCTGATGGTCCAGGCCTGGTATCAGGGCGGCATCTCGATCATGGACTTCACCGACCCGGCCAAGCCGGTCGAGATCGGCTATTTCGACCGGGGTCCGATCAGCGCCGAGCGCCTGTATGTGGGCGGATCGTGGTCGGCCTACTGGCTGAACGGCCGCATCTACTCCAGCGAGATCGCGCGCGGCTTGGACGTCCTGCGTCTGGTCCCGAACGAACAGCTGTCGGCGGCGGAGATCGCCGCGGCCGAAGCCATCATCGCCGAGGAGATCAATCCGCAGCTGCAGACCCGGATCAGCTGGTCGGATACGCCGGACGTGGCCCAGTCCTATCTGGACCAGTTGGCGCGCAGCAACGCCCTTGAGGCCGATGTGGCCACGCGCGCCGGCGCCATCGTGACCGGCTGGCGCGCCGGTGAGGTCGACAAGCGCGCGGCGGGCCGTCTGGTCTCCACCCTGCGCAACGCCGCCGAGAAGGCGCAACTGGCCGATCGCGCCCGGATGACGGCTCTCGCCGACCTGCTGGGCCGCATCTCGGCCTGACGAACGGAGGGGCGGTTCGCGACGGCGCGCCGCCCCGATCCTTCTCCTGCGTCAACTGTCGTTCCTGCTAGTCTCGGGCAAAAGCCGGACGAAGCAGACAGGGACGAGACGCCATGACCGACGCTGACCACCGCCTGATGACCCACAAGGCGGACTTGGGCGAGACGCTGAGGGCGCCGATCCCCGATCACGGCGAACTGGCCGAGGGCAAGGTCCTGCTGGCGTTGGACCGGTTTTCCCTGACCACCAACAACATCACCTATGCGGCCTATGGCGACGCCATCGGCTACTGGAAGGTCTTCCCGACCGACCGGGACGACTATGGCCTGATGCCGGTCTGGGGCTTCGCCGACGTGGCCGCCTCGCGCGCCGAAGGGGTCGAGGTCGGCGCCCGGGTGTTCGGCTATTTCCCGATGGCGGACACCCTGCTGGTGCAGGCCGAGAAGGTGTCGCGCGGCGGCTTCGCCGACGCCTCGCCCTGGCGCAAGGCGGTGCCGGACATCTACAATCGCTATGTCCTGTGCGCGGCGGACCGGCACTATGATCCGGCGCTGGAAAACAGCGAGGCGATCTTCCGGCCGCTGTTCGTCACCTCCTACACCGCCGTGGATTTCCTGCGGGACGCGGGCTTCTTCGGCGCGAAGCGGATCGTGGTGTCCAGCGCCTCGTCCAAGACTGCCTATGGCGCCGCCTGGTGTCTGGAGCAGGACGATGTGGAGGTCGTGGCCCTGACCGGAGAGCGAAACCGCGCCTTCGTCGAGAGCCTTGGCTGCTATGACGCCGTTCACGGCTATGACGCGGTCGAGACGATCCCGGCGGACGTGCCGACCCTCTACCTCGACCTGGCCGGAGATCCAGTCCTGCGTCGGCGGGTGCACGCTCATTTCGGCGAACGGCTGACCTATGACTGCCTCGTCGGCTCGACGCAGAGCGACAGCTTCACCATGGATGATCCCGAACTGGTCGGACCGAAGCCCGTCTTCTTCTTCGCCGCAACCTGTCTGGACCAGCACCGGGAGCGCGGAACCCTGCAGACCTTCTATGAGCGGTTCCTGACGGACCAGAAGACCTTCTTCCAGCGTGTGGTCGATCCGGCCTCGCCGTGGATCCGGATCGTCGAGCATCAGGGGCTGGACGCCGCCGCCAAGGTGGTGCGGGCGCTGGCGGACGGGGCCTCCGATCCGGCCGAAGGCGCCGTGGTGCGGATCGCGCGCTGAGCGGTCAGTCCGCCTTGGGCGGGCGTGGGAAGAACAGGCTGGTGCGGGCGGCATAGGCGGCGAAGGCCTCGGGCCGGGTGCGCTTCATGTGCGCCTCCAGCGGCGGAATGCCCGACACCCGCGTCAGCAGCCAGTAGATGTAGACCGGCGCCGTCAGGGCCAGCCATCCCCACGGCCACTGTCCCGTCAGGTTGATCGCCATCACCGGCCAGGCGCACCAGCCCAGCCATTCGAAGAAGTAGTTGGGATGCCGGGACCAGGCCCACAGGCCGGTATCGCAGATCCTGCCCTTGTTGGCCGGATTGGCCTTGAACACGGCCAGTTGGCGATCCGCCGTCGCCTCGCCCCACAGCGCCGCCAGCATGATGACCACCGCCAGCAGGTCCTGCGGCGTCGGTCCCGGCGCCGGATTGCGCGCCGCCACCAGCAGGCTGACGACCAGAACGGCGCCCGCGCCCGCCTGCAGCATCAGGAAGCCGAACAGGCGCGGCTGGGCCTTGGCGCCCCATTGCCGCTTCAGCCCTTCATAGCGTTCGTCCGGCGCGCCCTTGATCGCCCGCTCCAGAAGATGCCCGCCGAGACGCAGGCTCCACAGGGCGATCAGGCCCGCCACTGCGCCCTGTCGGAAGTGCAGTTCGCCCCCGGTCAACGGCCACAGCGCCACCAGCAGGCCGGCCAGGCCGAGCCCGAAGACCCAGAAGGTGTCCACCCATGCCCCCTGCCCCGTCGCCCGCTGCACGGCCCAGGCGGCGGTCATCACGATGATCAACAGGAGCGCCGACGCGCCCCAGAGCAGGAGTTCAGGCATCTACAACCGGACAAAGGGCTGGATCAGGCGACCGAACCAGCCATCGAGAATGATC
>JAVHYH010000068.1 GCA_031119155.1 Brevundimonas sp. | reverse complement strand
CGGCATCCCGATCCGCAAGGACATCGCCATGACCGGCGAGATCACCCTGCGCGGCCGGGTCACCGCCATCGGCGGCCTGAAGGAGAAGCTGCTCGCGGCCCTCCGCTCGGGCATCAAGACGGTGCTGATCCCGGAAGAGAACGAGAAGGACCTCGCCGACGTGCCCGACAATGTGAAGGGTGCGCTGGAGATCGTCCCGATCAAGACCGCCGACGAGGCCCTGAAGTGGGCCCTGACCGGAGCCCTGACCCCCGTGGAGTGGGACGAGGAAGCCGAACCGCTCCCCGCCGCCGCCCCACCGGTGGACGGCGCCACGGTGAGCGCCGCTCACTAAGGGTGGTTGAAGGCTGAAACGAAGACCCCGCCCGGAGCGATCCGGGCGGGGTTTTTGCTGGGCGGCGTCCAACCCATCAGACGGTGACGAGGCTTGCTTCGCCCTTGCCAGCATTCATGGAAGTGTCGATCGTGGGGAATGTGTGGGGGGATTGATGCGCTCTTTGATGGTTTTTGCTTTCGCGGGTTTGGTGCTGGGGGGATGCGCCGCGCCCGAGGTTTCGCTCTACAGGCCGCTCCCGGGGGTGCCGGTGGCCAGCATCGCGTTCATACCGACCGTCAACGTCCTGTCGTGGGATCACCCGGAGCAGCAGCTTTCGGCATTCATCTCCGCGAACTGTTCCACCATCATGCTCAGCCGCATCGGTCGCGTATACCTTGGCTCACCGGGCCAAGTGGATGGTCAACTGACCGCGGGAACCAAGGTCTTCCTTCGCGCCACGAGTTTCCACACGGAGACGAACCCGCGGGTAAACGAGGTCACCATGACCACTCATTCCTGCAGCAGCATGGTTTCCTTCGTGCCGCAGGCTGGTGAGGCGTATCAGGTCCGACACTACAGGACCGGAGCGGAGTGCCGAGCCGAAGTGACCAACAGGGCTGGAAGTGCTCCCCCGGATCTGGAGGTCCTTGATGCGCCGGCCGATTGTGTGTCCCTGGGTTCGCTCGTTCTGTCCTGAACTGCAGGCGGGCGAGTCGACCAAGTTACTTGCCAGGCTCACCGCTGGCAGGGCCAACGGGTGTTCTTGACGCGGTACATATAGCCCCAACGGACCCCGATCTGACGAAGCTGGATCCGGTCGCCGATGCGGCAGCCGTATCGCGTGGGCACCCTCACGCGGGTGAAGCCGTCAGTGACCTTGACGCTCGCGGTGCTGACCGAGCCCTGACCTTCCAGCTCTGTGAAGCCGAGACCCGTGATCTGGCCTGTGACTTCGAGAGCGGGATAGCGAGGCGCGAGGATGAACCACAGACTACCGAGTAGAGCCAGGAAGCCCAGGGCGGCCACCGGCAACCCCAGGGCGTCCTTATGTTCGCTCAGCCAGAAACGGGCGTTCTCTCGCCAGCCCAGCTTGCGGCGAACCTGCCCCTTCCTCATCCCACCTGCGCCCTGTGCCTCAGCATCGCGTCCGCCAGCACGCAGGCGGCCATGGCCTCCACCACCGGCACGCCACGCAGCGCCACGCACGGGTCATGCCGCCCCTTGGTCCGAAGGTCGGTCTCGGCGCCGTCGCGGGTCACCGTCTGGCGCAGCGTCAGGATGGAGGAGGTGGGCTTGAAGGCGATGCGGGCGGTCAGGGGCTGGCCGGTCGAGATGCCGCCCAGAACCCCTCCCGCATGGTTGGACAGGAAGACCGGCCGGCCGTCCTCGCCCAGACGCATCTGGTCGGCATTGTCCTCGCCTGACAGTTCGGCGGCGCCGAAGCCCGCGCCGATCTCGACGCCCTTCACGGCATTGATCGACATCATGGCCGCGGCCAGTTCGGCGTCCAGCTTGCCGTACAGGGGCGCGCCCCAGCCCGCCGGGACGCCCGTCACCTCCAGCGCCACCACGGCGCCGATGGACGAGCCTGCCTTGCGGACGCCGTCCAGATAGGCCTCCCACTCCGGCACGACGGCGGCGGAGGCGGCGAACAGGGCGTTGTCATGGACGGCGTCGAAATCGACGGCCTCGGGCGCGATGCGGTGCGGCCCCAGCTGGACCACGCCCGCGCGGATGCGGATGCCGTCCCCCAGTACCTTGCGCGCCACGGCCCCGGCGGCGACACGCATGGCGGTCTCCCGCGCCGAAGACCGTCCGCCGCCCCGGTGGTCGCGCACGCCGTATTTGGCCTGATAGGTGAAGTCCGCGTGGCCGGGACGGTAGGCGCGGGCGATCTCGCCATAGTCCTTGGAGCGCTGGTCCTCATTCTCGATCAGGATCGAGATCGGCGTGCCGGTGGTGACGGGGCCTTCGCCGTCATCGAACACGCCGGACAGGATGCGGGCGGTGTCGCTCTCCTGCCGCTGGGTGACGAAGCGGCTGCCGCCGGGCTTGCGCAGGTCCAGCCAGGGCTGGAGGTCGGCCTCGGTCAGGGGGATGTTGGGCGGGCAGCCATCGACGACGCAGCCGATCGCCGGCCCGTGGCTCTCGCCCCAGGTGGTCACGCGAAACAGATGGCCGAAGGTGTTGTGCGACATGGCTGACGCTTAAGCCGCCAGACGGTCCGGCGTCCAGACGCGGGTGAAGCGAACCAGCAGGTCTTCCGCCGCCGAGGGGGCGTCTTCGGACGGGATCAGGGTCACGAACAGATGCCCCTGCGGTCGCGATCCGCGCGCGGGCAGGCCCAGTCCCTTCAGGCGAAGGCGCAGCGGCTCCTGATCGGCCACGATCCAGGCGGAGCGCGTTCCGGCATGGGTCTCGATCTCCAGCCGGCCGCCGTCCTCGATCAGGCGGTGCGGCACGGGCCAGTCCATATAGAGGTCGTCGCCGATCACGCTCAGGCCGTTCGCCGCGCGGATCAGCACCGGCAGATAAAGGTCCGCCCCGTCCGCCGCGCCGCCCTTCAGACGCAGGTGCTCGCCGGAGCGCAGACCGGCGGGGGCGTGGACCTTCAGCGCCTTGCCGCCGACCTCGATCGGAACCGCGCCGCCGTTCAGGGCGTCGGCGGGCGTGATGATGATGGTGGCCGGCGGGGCAGGGGCCTTCGCCGGGGCCTCCAGCGCGGCGGCGGCCGACTGGGCCTGCACCAGTCGCCAGGCGGCGATCACCTTGCGGAAGCGGGCCTCGTCGCCGCCGTCCTGATCCGGCCGGGCGGCCTTCACCGCCGCGCGGAAGGCGGCGGTCAGAGCCTGACCCTCCGCCGGGCCGGTGAGGCCGAGCAGGGCCCAGGCTTCGCCGAGCGAGGAGACTTCGGAGGACGGGCGCGTGCGCATGCGAACACCAAGCGCCCAACGTGGTGAAGACCGGCTTAACCGTGATGCCTCTCCCGTTTCGAACCGTGAAGGTCTATCTGGAGCCCATGACCGCGCCCGTGATCCCGCCCAGCCCGACCCGTGAAGAATATGCGGAGCAGTACGCCGCCGCCCTGGCCGCCAACGGGGACGAGACGATCTTTGATCGCACCGAACCCTTCGGCCTGTTCGTCGAGTGGCTGGAGGACGCCAAGCGGTATGAGCCGAACGACGCCAACGCCATGGCGCTGGCGACCGTGGACGCCTCGGGCCAGCCGGATGCACGGATGGTGCTGCTGAAGGACGTCGATGCGCGCGGCTTCACCTTCTATTCCAACCGCGAGAGCGCCAAGGGCGAGGCGCTGGCGGCGCACCCTTCGGCGGGCCTGCTGTTCCACTGGAAGACCCTGCGTCGTCAGGTGCGGGTGCGGGGCCGGGTCGAGCCGGTCAGCGTGGAAGAGGCTGACGCCTATTTCGCCAGTCGCGCGCGCGAAAGCCGCGTCGGGGCCTGGGCCTCGAACCAGTCCCGCGCGCTGGACAGCCGCGCCGCGCTGGAAGACGCCATCGCCCGGGAGACCGCGCGCTTTGACGGGCAGGACGTTCCGCGGCCGGAACGCTGGACCGGCTGGCGGGTGGTTCCCGATCAGGTCGAGTTCTGGCGCGACCGGCCCTTCCGCCTGCATGACCGGCTGCTGTTCACGCGCGACGGCGACGGCTGGACGACGGGCCGCCTGCAGCCCTGACGCCGGTCAGGCCCCGTAGCGGGCCATGAAGGTATCGACGACGTGGGCGACGACCTGGGCGTTGGTGCGTCCCGCGCGAACCTCGTCCCCGGTGACCAGGGGCACGAAAAAGACGGGGTGTTCGATCATCCCCATCAGCTCGCCGGCGGCCCAGGACGGTTTTTCGATATCCTTCAGCCCGCCCCGCGACAGATGATCCTTGAGGATGCCGATCAGGGTGGCGCCGAACTCGGTACGGCCCTTTTCGAAGAAGCGACGGGCGGTGGCCTCGAAGCGGGGGCGCTCGGCCATGACCAGCCGGAAGACGGAGCGCACGAAGCCGTCGCCCATGAAGCCGGCATAGGCCTCGGAGAAGCTGGTCAGCTGGGTGCGGGCGTCGCCCTCCTGCGCGCGGACGCTGGCCATCTGGCGCGAGAACTGGTCGGCGGCGTCGTCAATGACGGCCATGAAGAGCTCGGACTTGCCGGCGAACAGGGCATAGAGGGTGGCGGTGGAGACCCCGGCCTCACGGGCGATCGGCTCGATCCGGGCGCCGGCGTAGCCTTCGGAGATGAAGGCCGCACGGGCGTATCGCAGAATGATCTGCCGCTTGGCGTCGAGGGAGTTGGGGTCGCCGAGTGTGCCGGGCATCTTGAAATTCATTGATCTTGGAAGCGGCAGGTTGACGCACCTGTCCCCGAACAGCAAGCCGCCTGTCAGGGATCGTCAGACTCCGCCCGGCGAGAGGCTCAGGGATGGGCCAGCGGCGCCAGCAGCGGATGGGCCAGCACCGGCGCGGCCAGACGCACCACAGCCTGGGCGTCCTCCAGCCGCACAGCCGCTGTGGCGTCGGCGACGATGAAGTCGGCGTTCAGGCGCGACGGCTCGGTCCAGCGTTCATGGCCCGGACGCACGGTGCTCAGATATTGGGCGATGACGGACTCCGCCGTCCTGCCCCGCTCGGCCTGATCCCGCAGCAGCCGTCGGATGAAGCGGATGTCAGCCGGGGTATCGACGAAGACGCGGATGTCGAACAGCGCCACCAGCGCTGGGGTGCACAGGACGTGGGTGCCCTCGACGATCACCACCTCGGACGCCGCAACCGCCTCGCCGCCCGGTTCGCGCCCGTGGTGCAGGAAGGAATAGATCGGCGCGGTGATCGCGCGGCCGGCCTTGAGCTCGGTCAGGTCGCGGATCAGCAGGTCGTGATCGCGCGCGGCGACGTCGTCGAAATCGAAGGTCGCTGCGTCGAAGTCCGGCAGGCCGGCGGCGTCCAGATAGTAGGAGTCCTCGCGCAGCAGCACGGCGGCGCCGGGGGGCAGGGCGCTGACGAGGGCCTCCGCCAGGGTGCTCTTGCCCGAGCCCGAGCCGCCGGTGATCGCGATGAGAATTGTCATGTGCGCCTTCTAGGGTCACAGGGCTCCCGCCGCCAGCCTGTCGGGGGCACGATGCCGCAGGCACGCCATTTGCGCGCATACGTTGACCTAGCGGCACATTGCTTATCGCTGATCACGTGGATAGCGTGACGGCAAGTGTCCCGTTCAGCGGATGCAAATCGAGGGATCGCAATGCTTGGGTTGATGCAGGACTGGCCGCTGACGGTCGACAAGATTCTGGACCACGCGAAGAACTGGCATGGCCAGCGCGAGGTCGTGACGCGCTCGGTCGAGGGACCGATCGTCCGGGCCAGCTACGCCGAAATCCATTCGCGCGCCCGCCGCGTGACCCATGTGCTGCAGGACTGGGGCATCCAGGTGGGCGACCGCGTCGCCACCCTGGCCTGGAACACCGGCCGCCACATGGAGGTCTGGTACGGCATCATGGGCATGGGGGCGGTCTGCCACACCCTGAACCCGCGCCTGTTCCCGGAACAGCTGGCCTACATCATCAACCACGCCGAAGATAAGGTCATCTTCGTCGACCTGACCTTCATCCCGCTGCTGGAAGCCATCCTGCCGCACTGTCCGACCGTCGAGCGGGTCGTGGTGCTGACCGACGAGATGACCATGCCGGCGACCAAGCTGCCGGGCGCGGAATGCTATGAGGCCCTGCTGGCCGGGGCGTCCGAGAACGTGATCTGGGGCGGGTTCGAGGAACAGACCGCTTGCGGCCTCTGCTACACCTCGGGCACGACCGGAAATCCCAAGGGCGTTCTGTACTCGCACCGCTCGAACTTCATCCATACCCTGCTGGGCATGCAGTCGACCGTGCTGGGCGCCTCGCCCGGCGAGGTGATCCTGCCGGTGGTGCCGATGTTCCACGCCAACGCCTGGGGCATCGCCTTCGCCGGTCCGGCGGGGGGCACCAAGCTGGTCATGCCGGGCGCGCGCATGGACGGCGCGGCCATCTATGAACTGATCGAGAGCGAGGGCGTGACCTTCTCGGCCGCTGTGCCGACGGTCTGGCAGGGCCTGCTGACCCACCTGCGCGAGAACAATCTGAAGATCCCGACGGTCAAGAAGGTGCTGATCGGCGGCTCGGCCGTGCCGGAAAGCCTGATCCGGGCCTTCCACGACGAGTTCCAGATCGAGGTGCTGCAGGGCTGGGGCATGACCGAGACCTCGCCCATCGGCACCCTGTCGAACATGATCCCCGAACTGGCCGCCTTGCCATACGACGAGCAGATGAAGTGGCGCGTCAAACAGGGCCAGCCGCCGCTGGGCGTCGAACTCAAGCTCAAGAACTACGCCGGTCAGGACATGCCCCACGACGGGCACACCTACGGCCGCCTGATGATCAAGGGACCGACCATCGCCGGCGCCTATTTCAAGGGCGAGGGCGGCGAGATCCTCGACAATGAGGGCTTCTTCGACACCGGCGACGTCTCGACCATCGACGAGCACGGCTTCATGCAGATCACCGACCGCGCCAAGGACGTCATCAAGTCCGGCGGCGAGTGGATCAGCTCCATCGAGATCGAGAACATCGCCGTCGGCCACCCGAAGGTCGAACTGGCCGCCGTCATCGGCGCGGCCCACCCGAAGTGGGACGAGCGCCCGGTGCTGGTCATCAAGCTCAAGCCCGGCGAGACCGAGGACAAGCAGGAGCACCTCGACTTCCTGCAGGGCAAGATCGCCAAATGGTGGATGCCCGACGACGTGGTCTTCGTCACCGACATTCCGCTTGGCCCGACCGGCAAGATCGACAAGAAGGTCGTGCGCGAGCAGATGAAGGACTATCGTCTGCCGACGGCTGGAGGCTGAAACCATGGCGAAGGACGGGGTGAAGGGCAGGGGCCTGGTCACGGCTCTGGCGAGCTTCACCCTCGTGGCGCCGGTCGGCCTGCTGCTGGCCGTGATCGGAACGCGCAGCGGCCTGCTGTCGGTCGAGGTCGGCTATGACCTGCTGGCCCTCGACCTCCTGTGGCGCCTGTCCTTCGTCGGCGCCTTGGCCGGCGTGATCGGTCTGATCCTGTCCCTGCGAGACCTGCGCCGCCTGTGGCTGCCCGGTCTGCTGGGCGCGGTGGTCGGGCTCGCGGTGGTCGGCGGCTTCGTCTGGCAGAAGCGTCAGCTGGAGGCCGGGCCGGTCGAGAACGTCAGCACGGATCTGGTCGAGGTGCCCGGGTTCGGCCAGTTGCGGCCTGACCGTATGGGCGGGCTGCAGCCGGCGGTCGGTGTCGAGGCCTGCCCCGGCGCCGTGCCCGTTCCGACCCAGGTCGCGCCCGAGAACGCCGTCTGGGCCCTGCAGGAGGCCGGGTTCGAGGCGGGGCGCGCCGGCGTGGGCCGCGCGGACGGCAGCCGTCAGACGACATGGTTCGGCTTCCGGTACGATGTCGTCATCCGTATTCGCCCCGGCCGCACCGACATCCGGGTCGCCGCCCGCGATGGCCGCCCCCACGGCGGAGAGGCCTGTCGTCTGGTCACCGCCATCAGCGCCCTGCTGCGACCCGGCGCCTGATCGCCTCCTGCGGGATTTCGTGGCTGCGGCGCCACTTTCCCGCCCAAGCTTGTGGAACCCCGTTGCCACCGGAAGCGCTGCTGGGTAGGCCAGTAGTCGGACGACAGAGGGGGACTGACGTGACGGATATCTTTGCGGAAACCACGCCGGAGGTTGAGGCCGAGGGCGAGGCGCTGACCTTCACGACGACCCTGCGTCCCTCCGGCTTTCTGGGCCTCAGCCTCAAGAACGGCCTGCTCAATCTCATCACGCTGACCCTCTACCGGTTCTGGGGCAAGACAGAGGTCCGTCATCGCGTCTGGAAGGGCGTGCGCCTGAACGGCGAGGCGTTCGAATACACCGGTCGAGGCGTCGAGCTGTTCATCGGCTTCCTGCTGGCCTCGGTGGTGCTGGGCGTGCCCTTCCTCGTGGTCGTGTTCGCGGTGCAGTTCGGCGCCGAATGGATGATCCTGTTCCTGCTGCCGATGTACATCGCCCTGCCGTGGTTGTGGGGCTTCGGGGTCTTTACCGCCTTCCGCTACATGGCCAGCCGCACGACCTGGCGCGGCATCCGCTTCAGCCTGAAGGGCTCGGCCGTGAACTACGGCTGGCTGTTCCTCGGCGTCGGCATCCTGGACGGCATCACCATGGGCTGGTTCCGCCCCGCGGGTGAGCGGATGCTGGCCGAAAAGATCTGGGATGAGGTCCGCTTCGGCGACCGCCGCCTGCGCTTCCGCATGGCCCGTTCGCAGCGCGAGGGCATCTATGGTCCGTTCGCCATCGGCTGGGTCGGCACCGGCGTCGGCTTCCTGCTGGTCACCTTCATCTTCATCGCGATCCTGGCGGCGACCGGGGACTTCAGCGATCCGAACAGCCTGTCCACGCCTGAATCCGACTTCGCCGCCATGGCGATCATCTACGGCGTCATGCTGCTGCTCTCGCCGTTCGCCCTGCTGATCTGGGCCCCCTATCACGCAGCCCTGCTGCGCTCGATCGCTGCAGGGGTCAGCGTCGACGGCGCCAGCTTCCGGCTGGAGGTTCGCGCCCTGTCGCTGTGGTGGCTGATGATCAGCAACCTGTTCATGCTGCTGATCACCTTCGGCTTCCTGATGCCCTGGGTGCAGGCGCGCACCGCCCGCTACCTGATCACCCGCCTGAAGTCCGAAGGCACGGCGCGTCTGAACCTGGCCCAGCAGGCCGAGCGCGGTCCGGGCACGGGCGAGGGTCTGGCGGACGCTTTCGGCTTCTCGGCGATCTGAGGTGGACGCCCGCTTCTACGACGGCGTCACGGCGCGCTCCCATCCGGCGGAAGCCGAGGTGGACGGAGAGACCCTGCGGATTGTCGCCGACGGGCGCGAGTTCCTGTGGTCGCTCAAGGATGTCTCGGTCGAGGTCGAGGTCGATCAGGCCCGCGTCTCCAACCGGCGCCAGCCGGACGCCCGTCTGGTCCTTCCGATCGGGGAATGGACGCCGCTGGTCGGCGACCAGCTGAACGAGAAGGTCAGGTCGCGCCGTCACCGCGAATGGTGGTTGATCGGCGGCCTGACCGCGACCGCCGTGGGCGTGGTCCTGTTCATCACCGTCGGCGTCCCGGCCCTGTCCGGCCCCGTGGCCCGGGCGACGCCGGTGTCGATGGAAGAGCGGATGGGCGACAACATCAACGCCCAGATGTCCACCCTCTTCCCGGCTTGCAAGAACCCGGCGGGACAGCGGATCCTGGATCAGCTCGGCGACCGCATCGCCGCGCGGGCGGACACGCCCTTCGACATCCGGGTGCGGGCGGTGGACGCGCCGATGGTCAACGCCTTCGCCACGCCGGGCGGACGGATCATGATCACCGGCGAGCTGATCCGCGAGGCCGAGTCTCCGGACGAGCTGTCGGCGGTCATCGCCCACGAGATCGCCCACGTCGAGCAGCGTCACGTGATGCAGGCGGTCTGGCGCAATTTCGGTATCGGCATGCTGCTGGACCTGGTGGTCGGCGGCGGCACCGGCGCGGGGCAGCAGGCGGTCATCCTGGCCGGTCAGGCCTCCGAGCTCAGCTACAGCCGCTCCGCCGAGACGGAGGCCGACGCGCGCGGTCAGGCGCTGCTGCACGCCGACGGCCTGTCCTCCGAGGGGATGGCGCCCTTCTTCGAGCGACTGGCCGGCAAGGGCGAGGGACGTGAACTGGAAGAGGCGACGGAGTTCATGAACTCCCACCCGGATTCCGCCCGCCGGGCCCGGGTGGCGCGGGCCGCGGCCCGTCCCGGTCGCAGCGCCCTGACCGCCGAGGAGTGGCGCACGGTCCGGCAGACCTGCGCCGTCGAGGACTCAGAGAATCCGGTAGAGCGCCTGCGGCGTCGCTTCGGGCTCAGCGACAACGAGGCCCGCCCGAACAAGAGCCCTGAGGTGCGCCCAGACGGACAGTGAGGCCGCCGGCCACAGCCGGTTGTCCACCGCCGCATAGAGCACCGGCACCATCTCGGCGATGGTCCGGTCGCCGGCCCGTAGCTGCGCCAGCACCTGCGCCTCCCGCTCCAGCCGATGCGCGCGATAGGCGGCCAGGAAGGGCGCGGGCTCCGTCACCGGCGCGCCGTGCGTCGGCCACAGGGTGCTGAACCCGCGCGCGATGACCGCCTCCAGACTGGCCATATAGTCGGTCATGTCACCGTCCGGCGGCGCGACCACGGTGGTGGCCCAGCCCATCACGTGATCGCCGCAGAACAGGGCGTTCTCGTCGGTCAGGACGAAGGCCATGTGGTTAGAGGCATGTCCGGGCGTGGCCATCGCCTCGATCGTCCAGCCGTCGCCCGCGATCCGCTCACCGCCCGTCAGGATGACGTCGGGGGCGAAGGCCTCGTCCTCATCCTCGTCCAGACCGCCCGAGGCATGGATGGTCTGCAGCGGCGGACGGGCCGCCAGGATCGGCGCGCCGCCGACCGCCGCCGCGAAGGGGCGGGCGAGGGGGGCGTGGTCGCGGTGGGTGTGGGTGACCAGCACATGGCTGACCGTTTGGCCCTTCACCGCCTCCAGCAGGGCCGCCAGATGGGCGTCGTCGAGCGGGCCGGGGTCGATCACCGCCACGCCCGCGCCGGGCGCATCGCGGCCGACGATGTAGGTGCCCGTGCCGGTGAAGGTGAACGGGCCGGGATTGTCATCGATCACCCGCCGGTTCAGCGGCGAGACCCGGTCGCTGCGGCCGTACTCGAAATCAAACTCACGAACGAAGGGGATCAACTGTCTCTCCCGGGCGGCCCGGTCTTTGCGTTAGGGTTTTGTAAATCTTCTCCGGAGTGCCTGATATGGCCGTTTCCATCGCCCTGGCTGTCTCAAATCGGTTCCTGCCGATCGCCGGCGCCTTCCTGTGTCTCATGGCGGCGCAACTGGTCGTGGCCTCCTGCACCCCGGAACCGGCGCCCTATGCCGCCCGGGTGGCGATCATTCGCTAAAGCGGCAGACGGCTCAGATCGTACCCGGCCGCCGCGGCGGCGGCCCTGACCGTATCGGCGTCCGCGCCATGCGCGGTCTCGGCCATGGCCCAGGCCGCCGACGAGCGCATGCCCGAACGACAGAACAGCACCGTGGGCTTGCCATCTTCCAGGGCCGCGCCGACCGCCTCCGCCTGGGCGGGAGAGGGCATGCCGGAAATCGGGATCCACAGATAATCCAGCCCCGCTGCCTGCGCAGCGGCCTCCATCTCCGCGGCCGAGGGCTGGCCGGGCTCCTCGTCATCCGGGCGGTTGTTGATCACCCGGCCGATGCCCGCGGCGGCGAGCCCGGCAAGCGCTTCAGGCGACAGCTGGGGCGAGGTCCAGACCTTCTCTGACAGGGCGCGCATGACTATTGCCTCCGCACCCGGACCGCGCGGCTGTCGCCGATGGTCATCATGAAGCTGCCCAGACTGGCCTTGCGGACGCGGACGGCTTCTCCGGGGCGGTTGTCGAAGCGCAGGGTCTCGCTGTCGATCTGACGCCAGACCGCGCCGTTGGCGAGGGTGAACACCCAGCGTCCCTCGCTGTTGCGCGACGCCCGCTGCAGGGTGGTTTCGATCGCATCCAGGTCCGCCGCATCGCCGCCGCCGCCGTTGCCGAACAACTGGGGCAGGGCGGGCATGTTGAAGCCGAACAACTCGCGACGGGTCTCATTTACCGCTGCGCGGTCGATGATGACCAACTCGCCTTGCTGCTGCGCCGTGTCCAGCGCGGCGGCGGCGCCGTCGTAACAGGCCAGTCGGGCGGTGCTGTCGGCGACGGTGCGGCACGCGGCCAGCCTCTCCAGCATTTGCGGGCGCTGTTGCAGCGACGGCGCGGCCTGCGAGCCTGCCTGGGGCGTGGGCTGAAGCGCCACAGAAAGCGCCGCGAGGGCTGAAACCACGGACATTGTTGAACCTTTGGCTGGGCGAAGAGCGGTGACCGCCGCATTCAGTCCCGCAGGATGTCCGCCGGGTCAACTGTGTGAATGCAACGGTGGGTGTGACGCTATCGTGGCCTAAATACGACAGTGCCGCTTACTCCTGATTACAGCCTTGTAATTACGCTGGCGAAACCTCTCGCGCGGCGCCTACCCTCCTGTAACTGCGGTCGGGATTCTGGCCGCGGGGGAAGGGACTATTATCCATCCAAGGCCGGACGCTGTTCGAAAGTCGGCGTCAACATCAGGAGACGACCTTTGAGAAACCAGAAAACCCGCAATCGCTTGCTGACGACGACGATGATCGGCGGTTTCGCCGCCCTCGCGTTCGCCGCGCCGGCGATGGCTCAGGATGCGGCGCCGCAGGAAAGCCAGCTGGACGACGTCGTCGTCACCGGCTCGCGCATTCCGCAAGCCAACCTGACCACCACCAGCCCCGTCACCCAGGTGACCGGCGAGGACATCGACATTGCGGGCGTGACCCGCGTCGAGGATCTGGTGAACCAGCTCCCGCAAGCCTTCGCGGCGCAGAACTCCACCGTGTCGAACGGCGCCTCGGGCACCGCGACGGTGTCGCTGCGTAACCTGGGCGCCTCGCGGACCCTGGTCCTGATCGACGGTCGCCGGATGGGTTACGGCTCGCCGAACGACGACGCGGCCGACCTGAACCAGATCCCGGAACAACTGGTCGAGCGTGTTGAAGTGCTGACCGGCGGCGCGTCCGCCATCTACGGTTCGGACGCCGTCGCCGGCGTCGTGAACTTCATCATGAAGAAGAACTTCGAAGGCATCCAGATCGATGCCCAGTACGGCTTCTACCAGCACCACAACGACTATGACGGCCCGGGCAACCTGCGCAGCGTCATCGCCGGTCGCGCCGCCACCAACCCGTCGCAGTTCCAGCTGCCGGACGACGATGTGATCGACGGCGAGTCCAAGTCGGTCAACATCATCATGGGCGTGTCGTCTCCGGACGGCCGCGGCAACCTGATGGCCTACGCCGGCTACCGGAACAACAACCCGGTCCTGGGCGGCGGTCGTGACTACTCGTCCTGTTCGCTGGGCGGCATGAATGGCGCCGGCACCGAGTTCACCTGCGGTGGTTCGGGCACGGCCTTCCCGGGTCAGTTCATCGCCCTGGACGTGACGGGCACCCCCGGCTTCACCATCGGTGGCGCGACGGGCGTCGGCAACGGCACCTTCACCCCGTACAGCGCCGCAGCCGGCGCCTACAACTTCGGCCCGCTGAACTACTACCAGCGCCCGGATGAGCGTTACACCATGGGCGCCTTCGGGTCGTACCAGGTCAACGACAAGATCGAAGCCTTCGCCCAGCTGATGTTCTCGGACTACAGCTCGGTCGCCCAGATCGCGCCGTCGGGCGCCTTCCTCGGCCCGATCCGCGAGATCAGCTGCGACAACCCGCTGCTCTCGGCCCAGCAACGCACCGCGATCGGCTGTACCGGTCCGGGCGACACGGCCAACCTGCTGATCGGCCGTCGTAACGCTGAAGGCGGCGGTCGCCAGGACTCGATCAACTACGAGTCCTACCGTGGCGTCGTCGGCATCCGCGGCGCGCTGAGCGAAAACTGGAACTACGATGTGGCCGCGCAGTTCTCGCGCGTTCGCCTCGCCCGTACCTATCTGAACGACTTCTCGAACACCCGCCTCGGCCGGGCTCTGGATGTCGTCAGCGTGGGCGGCACCCCGACCTGTCAGTCGGTCGTCGATGGCACCGATCCGAGCTGCGTGCCCTACGACATCTTCTCGCCGGGCGGCGTGACCCAGGCGGCTCTGGACTACCTCCAGATCCCGCTGATCCAGACGGGTGAAACCACCCAGCAGATCGTGACCGCCTCGGTCACCGGCGACACGGGCTTCGCCCTGCCGTCGACCACCCGCACCGTGCAGGTCGCCTTCGGCGCCGAGTACCGTCGCGACTACCTGGGTTCGGTCACCGACAACGCCTTCGCCACCGGCGACGGCGCCGGTCAGGGCGGCCCGACGATCGGCTTCACC
>JAVHYH010000067.1 GCA_031119155.1 Brevundimonas sp. | reverse complement strand
TCCATCGCCCGTTCAAGGCGATGGGGAGGACAGATCGGCGTCTTCGCCGATCAGGAGGGGGCGGCGCAGGCGGCGGGTGATCAGCCGCCGACACCGGTGTTCGAGGTTCCTCCTGCCCTGACGGAGCCGCCCTCACCTGACCGCCGCTGACGCGACGGTCTGTCCTCTCCATTCGCCTTCGCGAACGGAGAGGTGAAGTGAGCCACGCCCTTCCCCCCTCCCCGCCTTCCCCGCTACAACCTCGGCCATGACGTCCGCCCCGCTTCCCGACGCCGGCTCCAACTGGGTCGATCGCCACGCGCCCGAAGGGCTCAAGCCGTGGCTGAAGCTGGGCCGGTTCGACCGTCCCATCGGCATCTGGCTGCTGCTCATTCCCGGCTGGCAGGGTATCGCGCTGGCGCTGGCCTCCGAGGGACGCACCTCCAGCCTCTATGACATCTGGCTGGTCGCCGGCTTCGCCATCGGCGCCTGCCTGATGCGCGCCGCCGGCTGCGCCTTCAACGACATCGTCGACCGCGACATCGACGTGAAGGTGGCCCGCACCGCCGCCCGTCCCGTCGCCTCGGGCCGGATCAGCGTGAAGAAGGCCCTGGCCTTCACGGCCGCCTGTTCGCTGGCCAGCCTGCTGATCCTGCTGACGCTGAACATCTTCGCCGTTCTGCTCGGCGTCGCCTCCCTGCTGCTGGTCGCCGCCTATCCGTTCATGAAGCGGATCACCTGGTGGCCGCAGGCCTGGCTGGGCCTGACCTTCAACTGGGGAGCCCTGATGGGCTTTGCGGCGGCTACGGCGATTGTCAGCGCCAGCCTCTCCTATGATCCCTATGTGACCCTGTATCTGAAGCCGGTCCTTGCGGACCCTTGGCCTCTCTCATGGGTCGGCGCCCCGCCGCTGGACATGGTGCTGACGTACCAGATCATGGCCGCCCTCCCCGCCCTCGCCCTCTACGCCGGCGGCGTCTTCTGGACCCTCGGCTACGACACCGTCTACGCCCTGCAGGACATTGAGGACGACGCCATGGTCGGGGTGAAATCCTCGGCCCGCCGTCTCGGCGGCAATGTCCGCACCGGCGTCGGGATGTTCTACCTGCTGGCCATCGCCTTCGCCGGTCTGGCGGGCCTGTTGGCCGGGCTGGGGCCGCTGTTCTACCTGCTGCTCGTCGGCTACGCCGTCCATCTGCTGTGGCAGACCCGGTCGATCCGCGCCGACGACGGCGCCCTGGCCCTCGCCCTGTTCAAATCCAACCGCGAGGCAGGGTCCATCCTCCTTCTCGCCATCATCCTCGGTTCGGTTCAGCTTCCGCTTTGAAGGAGACCCGCATGTCCTCCCCCCGCATGCTCCTGATCACCGCCCTGCTCGCCACCACGGCCCTCGCGGCCTGCAATCGCGACAAGGAGACAAGGACAGACGCCGCGGCCTCGCCGGGCGGCGCGCTCGTGACCCCGGCGGCCGCCGCCGCGCCGATGTCCTACGAGTCCAAGAGCGGCTCCGCCAATGTCGGCCTGAAACTGCCCGACGCCATCAAGGGCCAGCCCGACCTGCACGCCCGCCTCTTCTCCGAGGAGGTTCGCAAGCTGCAGCAGTTCGCCGAGGGCGCCGCCAACGAGCGACTCGAGAGCGGAGAGGAAGGCGCGCCCAACTGGACCTATGAGAAGCAGGTCAACCTGACCGCCGCGCTGGAGACCGGCAAGCTGCTCAGCCTCAAGCGCGCCGACTTCGACTTCTCGGGCGGGGCCCACCCCAACACCCTGACCACCGGCATCCTGTGGGACAAGGCGCTGAAGCGGCAGATCGGCTTCAACGACCTGTTCCAGCGCGGCGCCAATCTGACGGCGCTGGATCAGGCCCTGTGCTCGGCGATCAACGCCGCCAAGCGCGCCCGCGTGCCGGACAGCAAGTCCCTGACGCTGGGGACCGGCGGCGACTGGAACTGCCCGCGCGCCTCGGCCACCGAGTTCGTCCTGACGCCCGGCACCGAACCGGGCAGGGCGGCGGGCCTGACCTTCCTGCTCGGGCCCTACGCCGTCGGCCCCTATGCCGAGGGGCCCTATGAGATCGCCATCCCGGTCTCGGCCTTCCGCTCGGTGCTGGCCGTCGCCTATGCCGACGAGTTCGGCGGGCAACTGGTCAAGGCCGGCGACGTCACCCCGACGGCCCGCTAGGGACCGCCGGGGTCGGGGTCGTCAGTCCGCCAGGAACTGGTCCATCAGTTCGCCGAACCGGGCGGCCTGATCCTGCATGATGAAATGCCGGCTGCCGTCCACCCGGATCAGCCGCACGCCCGGCAGGCCGGCATACTCCCGCCCCCAGAGCCCGTCGGCCATCGCGGCCGGGGCGCCGCCGTCGGCGTCCGAGGCATAGGGCGCCCAGACCGGAACGGTCATGGCCGCCAGGCCGGGACGCAGGTCCGTGGTCATCACCTCGCGGATGGCGGCGGCCATGGCCCGGCGGTCGCCCGCCAGCGTCCATTCGACCATCTTCTGGCGAATGACCGGATCGCGGGCCAGCCCGGCCGCCGTGGCCGTCTGGCCGTTGCGGAAGGCCTCGTCCGGCGTGTTCAGGATCCCCGCCGCCGCCTGCTCGGCGAACGGACGCGCCGTCTCCGCCGTCGCCTGCGGACCGAACAGGGCGCTGAAGAAGGGCAGGCTGTCGACGGTCATCACCTTGCCGACCAGCGACGGCTCCAGCTGCGCCAGCATCAGGGCGCTCAGCCCGCCCATCGAGTGGCCGGCCACCGCCGGACGCTCCAGCCCCTGTTCGCGAACATAGCGGGCCAGCTCATCGACCGCCGGGCGGACGAAGGGGCCGTCGCCGTGCACCCAGGGCTCGCCGGCGAAGCCCGCCAGCTGGACCAGATGCACCCGGTGCGTCGCCTTCAGCCGCTCGGCCTCGGCGCGCCAGACCTCGCGGGAACAGCCGAAGCCGGGGATCAGAATGACGTCCGGTCCCTGCCCCACCACCTCGACCGACAGGCGGTCCGAAACGAAGGGCGCGGTCTGGACGAGGGCCGCAGCGGGCTCCGCCCGGGCCTGATCATTGGCGACGAAACAGGCGACGAAGACGCCGACGACGACTGCGAACCAGGCGCGCGGGCGCCGGCACGCCGGAAGGGCGCGTGAAAACATGGCAGACTCCTTTTGGTGATGTGACCCTGACGGGGTCAGGCGTGGGGGTTTTCGAAGACGTCCTCGACCGGCCGTTCGAACAGCACCGCGATGCGGTAGGCCAGATCGAGGGAGGGATCGTGTTTCTCGGTCTCGAGCGCGTTGACGGCCTGCCGGGACACGCCCAGCGCCTGGCCGAGCTGTTCCTGCGTCCACCCGCGCTCGACGCGCAGCAGCTTGAGACGGTTCTTCATCAGTTCGAGGTCCGGATGAACGGGGCCACCAGGCCGTACAGCGCCCAGAAGGTCGGATAGATCAGCCAGGCCGGAATGTGCGGCGCGGCGGCGAAAGTCTCGGCGAAGCCCCAGAAGGTGGCCAGCGCCATGGCCAGACCCGCCGCGACGATGAACTGCTTGGCGGCGACCGCGCGGACGAACTCGTCGCTCTCGCGCATCAGGGCCAGCGTCGCCCAGATCTGGCCGACGATCGGCGCGGACACCGCCGCCGCCAGAACCCAGCCTGCGGGCTTGCCGATGATGTCGTCGAACGCATCCGTGACCATCATCGAGATGCAGATGACCATATAGGGGACCATGAAGGCCCATGTGCGGATGACGTACCGCCGCCCCGCCGGCGTACCCTGTTTCCATGCCGAAAGCATGTCAGCTCCTCCTGACTGAATGTAATGAGAACCTGACATCGCCAAAATGTAATGTCAACCTGACACAAAGTCAGGAAAGCGCGACTTTATCCGTTTTCTTTGCGAACGGCCGTTGGCGGCGTATCGTGCGCCCATGCCCGCCGCGCCCCGCGCCAGACCCGGTGATCTGTTCACGCCCGAGGAATGGGCGCCCTTCCAGTCACGCCGAAGCTGGGTCGGTCCGCTGCTGGTGGCGCATTGCTGGGGCGTGATCGCGCTGGCCGTGGCGGCGGGGATCGTCTGGCCGATCCTGATCCCGATCTGCGTCATGATCATCGGCACGCGCCAGCTGGGCCTCGCCATCCTGATGCACGAGGCGGCGCACGGCGGCCTGTCGACCAACGGGAAGCTCAACGACTTCCTCGGCCACTGGCTGTGCGCCGTGCCGGTGGGGGCGTCGCTGAACGCCTACCGCCCCTACCACCTGTCGCACCACCGGTTCGCCCAGCAGGCCGAAGACCCCGATCTGGTCCTGTCCGCCCCCTTCCCCGTCTCCCCCGCCTCCCTGCGCCGCAAGATCATCCGCGACCTGACCGGCCAGACCTTCCTCAAGCAGCGCCTCCTGCTGCCCCTCGCGGCGATGCGGGGCGCGAAGGCGGCGAGGGCAACGGACGATCACGACTACGAAGCCATCGTCACCGGCCGCTCGGTCCTGCCTTTTCTGCTGGTGAACATCGCCCTGCTGGCGGGCCTGACGCTGGCCGGAGCTTGGTGGGCGTATTTCGCCCTGTGGCTGCTGCCGATGGCGACCTGGTTCCCGATGGTCACCCGCCTGCGCAACATCGCCGAACACGCCTGTGTCGAGGGTTCGGCGACCGATCCCTTCCGCGCCGCCCGCACCACCCGCGCAAGCTGGTGGGAGCGCGCCTTCATCGCTCCCTACTGGGTCAATTTCCACGCCGAGCATCACCTGTTCATGCACGTCCCCTGCTGGAAGCTGCCCGCCCTGCACCGGGCGGTGCGCGGCAAGCCGCAGGGGGAGCGGATGGAGGTGGCGGACGGCTATCTGACCGTGCTGGGACAGGCCGCGCCCCGGTCGCCCGGCGGCGCGGCCTGACCTCAGCCTGCAAACATCACTTGGTGATCTTCTTCGCCACCGTCAGGCCCAGCACCACGAAGATCGCGAAGACCAGCAGCGCCAGGAAGAACAGGAATTTGGCGATGCCCGCCGCCGCGCCTGCGATGCCGCCGAAGCCCAGAATACCGGCGATCAGGGCGACCACGGCGAAAATCAAAGCCCATTTCAGCATGTCATTCTCCTTGCTCCCGGCAAAACGGCACGACGGCGCCCCGGTTCCCCAGCCAAGCCGGAAGCTGCGTGCTAAAAGCCGCCATGCCCATCACCGACCCGACCGCCTTCATCCTCGGCAACACCCGGCTGCAACCGGTTCCGCATACGCCGGGGATCTCCCTGTGGCTGGCGGACGAGATCACGCCGATCTGGCGGCTGACCGAGGAGGAACTGGGCGAGATGGGCCTGCCGCCGCCCTTCTGGGCCTTTGCCTGGGCGGGCGGGCAGGCGGTGGCGCGCTGGCTGCTGGACAATCCGTCAGAGGTGGCGGGCAAGACCGTGCTGGACTTCGCTACCGGGTCCGGCCTGGTCGGCATCGCGGCGATGCAGGCGGGCGCGGCCTCCGCCCTCGGCGCCGACATCGATCCCTTCTGCGGCGCGGCGGTCGCCCTGAATGCTCAGGCCAACGGCGTGTCGATGGCCTTCACCGACCGCAACCTTCTGGACGCCCCGCCGCCCGCCGTGGACGTCATCTGCGCCGGCGACGTCTGCTACGAAAAGCCGATGACCGAGCAGGTTCTCGCCTGGCTGGGTCAGGCCCGGGCCAACGGAACCCGCGTCCTGATCGGCGATCCCGGCCGCACCTATTTCCCGAAGACGGGCCTCGAATTCCTTGGCGAGTACCGGGTGCCGACCACCCGCGAACTGGAGGATCAGGAGGTCAAGCGGTCGTCGGTCTGGGCCATGACCTGATCAGGGACCTGATCGGCCTCCGGGTCCGGCGAGAAATGGATGTGGCGGTCCGGGGCCGGGTCGTCGGAATGATCCTCGCCTGACATCTCCGAGGCCGCCGGTCGTCCGAGCCCGCGCATCTTCTCCAGCTCGGGATCACGGCTGAAGCCGGGGTCTTTCATCGATTGGGTCACGGCAGGCTCCTTCTGGCGACGCTCCTGTGCCGAAACAGGAAACCGGCGCATCCGGTTCCGGTCACGCTTGGCGGCAGCCCGCCGGAGGACCATCTTCAATCCATGACCCGCGCCCACCTCCTCGCCGCCCTCGCCGCGCCGCTGATGCTGGCTGGCGCCGCCCACTCCCAGACCGCGCCGCGGCCCCTGCCGCCCGGGCCCTCGGCGTGGGAGCAGCATCGCTATCAGGCGGACCAGCACCGCTATGAGATGGATCGCCTGCGCCAGCAAACCGACGAGAGTCAGGCCACCGCCCGCCAACTCCAGCTCGAGAGTCGCCTGACCCGGCTGGAACTCGACCAGCGGCGCGCTACGCCTCCGTCCGCTTCGCCGCTTCCGCCGATCCGCTCCGTCGAGGAAGAGCGCGCCGCCCGCGAGGCCGCCACCCGCCGTCGCGAGACCACCGCCGACCGTGTCGGCGAGATCGACGACTGGCTGGATCGACGCCCGAATTAATCCCTTCGCCCGACGCGCATCCCTTGCGCCAGCGCCGCGTTACGGCTTCGCTCGAACCTGAGCTTCGGGAGGACGGGTCATGCGTTGGGAAGGCGGCCGCCGGGGCGGCAATATCGAGGATCGTCGCGGCATGGGCGGCGTCGGCATCGCGGGCGGCGGCATCGGCGCCCTGGTGTTGGCGGCCATCGGCTATTTCGTCTTCGGCATCGATCCGCAGACCACCCAGCAGATCACCAGCCAGCTCGGCACGGGCGTCGGCCAGCAGGAAGGCCAGGCGGGCACGCCCGAGGACCGGGCCGGCCTGTTCGTCGATGTGATCGGCGCCAATATCGATGACGTCTGGCGCGCGAAGCTGCAGGGCTACCGGCCGCCCACCGTCGTCCTCTACGAGCAGGGAACCTCGACCGGCTGCGGCTACGGCCAGAGCGCCATGGGTCCCTTCTACTGCCCGGCCGACCAGCGCGTGTATCTGGACCTGTCCTTCTGGCAGGAGATGGAGACCCGGCTCGGAGCCTCCGGCGCCGACTTCGCCCGCGCCTATGTCATCGCCCATGAGTACGGCCACCACATCCAGACCCTGACCGGCGCCTCGCAACAGGTGCGCGAGGCCCAGCAACGCGCCGCCGGGCAGGCCGAGGCCAACCGCTATTCCGTCGCGCTGGAACTGCAGGCCGACTGCTATGCGGGCGTCTGGGCCGCCAACGCCGCCACCGTCTCCAACGGCCAGGTCGCGCTCAGCGCGGGCGATCTGGAGGAGGGGCTGAAGACCGCCTCGGCCATCGGCGACGACACCCTGCAGCGCCGCTCCGGCGGCCGTGTCTCGCCCGACAGCTTCACCCACGGCTCCTCCGCCGACCGAATGGCCTGGCTGCGGCGGGGCTATGAAAACGGCGATCCCCAGTCGTGCGACACCTTCCAGTCGATTTAGGACGGGTTGTTGGAGGACGCCCGGCGCGGCAAGGTCGAGCCGTGACCGCCTCCGCCGCCTCCGCCCTCGCCGCCTCCCGCCGTCTTGTTCTCAAGGTCGGCTCCGCCCTGCTGATCGACGGCGGGCGACCGAACGGCCCACGGCTGGCCGCCTTGGGTCAGGAGATCGCCGACCTGCGCGCGCGGGGCGTCGAGGTGATCGTCGTCTCGTCCGGGGCGGTCGCTCTGGGCCGAGGGCGTCTGGGGCTGACCAAGTCCGCCCAGCTGGATGAGAAGCAGGCCGCCGCCGCCGCCGGCCAGTCCCTGCTGATGCAGGCATGGGAGACAGCCCTGTCGCCCCACGGTCTGACCCCGGCCCAGGTCCTGCTGACCCGCGACGACACCGAGCGACGCCGTCGCTGGCTGAACGCCCGCTCGACGCTCGACGCCCTGTTGCGCCTGAAAGCGATCCCGGTCGTCAACGAGAACGACACCGTCGCCACTGAGGAGATCCGCTACGGCGACAACGACCGGCTCGCCGCCCGCACGGCCCAGCTGGCGCGCGCCGATCTGCTGATCCTGCTCAGCGATATCGACGGCCTGTACGACGCCGACCCGCGCGCCACCCCGGACGCCACCCACCTGCCGCTGGTCGAGGCCCTGACGCCCGACGTCATGGCCATGGCGGGCGAGGCGAACGCCGCCGCCTCCGTCGGTACGGGCGGCATGCGGACCAAGCTGGAGGCCGCCCGCATCGCGCGCTCGGCGGGCTGCGCCACCGTCATCGCCTCCGGCCTGATCGACCGCCCGCTGGCCGCCGTCGCCGACGGCGCGAACGCCACCCTCATCTCCGCCCCCGCCGGGCCGATGGCGGCGTGGAAGTCGTGGATCGCGGGCAGCGTCGATCCGGCGGGACGGTTGGTCGTCGACGACGGCGCCGTCGCGGCCCTGCGCGCCGGCAAGAGCCTGCTGCCCTCGGGCATCCAACGCGTCGAGGGCCGTTTCGACCGGGGCGACAGCGTTCTGGTCGTCACCCCCGAGGGCCTCCGCGCCGCCGTGGGTCTGGCCGCCTTCTCCGCCGAGGAAATGGCCCTGATCCGGGGCCGCCAGACTGGCGAGATCGAGGGGCTGGTCGGCTACAGGGGACCGCAGGTCGCCATCCACCGCGACGATCTGGTGCTGGAGGGATCCGCATGACCATCATGGGAGAGATGCTGGAGCGCGGCCGCCGCGCCCGCGCCGCCGCCGACCTGATCCGCCTCGCCCCGCCAGAGACCCGCACCCTCGCGCTGGAGGCGGCGGCGGTCGCCCTGCGCGCCCATGCCGACCGCATCCTCGCCGCCAATGCCGAGGACATCGAGCGCGCCCGCGCCAACGGCCTGTCCGAAGCCCTGATCGACCGGCTGGCGCTCAGCCCCGCCCGGCTCGGCGCCATCGCCTATGCCGTGGACGAGGTCGCCGCCCTGCCCGATCCGTTGGGCCGCGAGACCGCCCGCTGGACCCGGCCCAGCGGTCTGGACATCGCCCGCGTCTCCACCCCCATCGGGGTGCTGGCCATCATCTACGAGAGCCGTCCGAACGTGACCGCCGACGCCGCCGCCCTGTGCCTGCGCTCCGGCAATGTCGCCCTGCTGCGCTGCGGCTCGGACTGCCTGTCGTCCTCGCTGGCCATCCATGCCGCCATGATCGAGGGGCTGGAGGCCGCGGGCCTGTCCGCCGACGCCATCCAGCTGGTCGACACCCCGGATCGCGCCGCCGTCGGCGCCCTGCTAACCGGGCTGGAGGGGACGGTGGACCTGCTGATCCCGCGCGGCGGCAAGAGCCTCGTCGCCCGGGTCCAGGCCGAGGCTCGTGTGCCCGTGCTCGGACACCTCGAGGGCCTGTGTCACACCTATGTCCACGCCGCCGCCGACGCCGACATGGCCGAGGCTGTAGTCGTCAACGCCAAGATGCGGCGTGTCTCCGTCTGCGGCGCCACCGAGACCCTGCTGATCGACCGCGCCTGCGCCCCGACCCTGCTGCCCCGTCTCGCCGGTGCGCTGGAAGCCGCCGGCTGCAGCCTGCGCGGCGACGCGGAAAGCCGCGCCCTCGTTCCCTCGATCACCGAGGCGTCCGAAGCCGACTGGACCACCGAATATCTGGCGCCGATCCTGACCGTGGGCGTGGTCGAGGATCTGCCCCACGCGGTGGATCACATCCGTCGCCACGGCTCGGGCCACACCGAGGCGATCATCACCAATGACGAGACGGCGGCCACCGCCTTCCTCAACGCCGTCGACAGCGCCATCGTCATGTGGAACACCTCGACCCAGTTCGCGGACGGCGGCGAGTTCGGCTTCGGCGGCGAGATCGGCATCTCCACCTCCCGCCTGCACGCCCGCGGTCCGGTCGGGGCCGAGCAGCTGACCAGCTACAAATATGTGGTGCGCGGGACCGGCCAGACCCGGCGCTGAACCCGTCAGTCCGGTCCCACCGTCAGGTCCAGCGGGCGCGACAGGTGCAGCGTCCCGCGCCCCAGATCCATCGCCACGCGCCGGTTGCGGAACGCCTCCATCCCCACCAGACCGCCGGGGAAGTTGGGCAGGGGCGGCTGATCGAAGACGCCGATCTCCACCTGTTCGTACAGATGGTCGGCGAAGGTCACCGTTCGCGCCTCGATGATGGAGGAACGCAACGCGCCGCCCAGCACCAGACTGACGCCCGACCGTTCGGGCCGCCCGTCCAGCAGCCCCGCCGTCGTCGCCGCCTCGCGGCTCAGGCCGAGCAGGGACGAGGCGCCGGTGTCGATGATCGCCCGCACTGTCGCCCCCTCGACGGTCAGGTCCGCCTGCAGGGCTGTGCCCTGTTTGCGCACCTCGGCGGGCATAAGGTCCGGCGGCAGGACGAAGACCTCGCGGCTGACCAGCCGGGAATGACGGCGCGCCGGCTCCAGAGCCAGCACCGCCTCGCCCAGCACGTCTTGCCCGAGGATCAGCGGCGTCTGCAGCCCGTCTTCCGCCGCCAGCGGCCCCAGGTCTAGGATGGCCGCCCGCAGCTTGCGGATCGACAGGCCGGGCAGGTCCACGTCCACCGATGTCCCACGCCCCACCTGCGTCCCGCCGCCGACGCCATAGGCCAGCAGCGGCATGTCGAACGAACTGCGCCCTTCGTCCGGCAGGGTCTCGAAGAAGGCGCGGTCGATCACCGAATACTGGGCGCCGCTGTCGATCAGGGCCAGCACGTCGCGGCCCTCGATCCGGACCGCCACCGTCGGCGTCGGCGCCCGGCGGGCATAGGGCAGCCAGGGAGTGGCCCCCTCGGCCCCGAAAACCAGCTCGGGCTTGGGCCAGAACAGATGGTCCCGCGCCCACCACGCGCCGCCCGCGACGGCGACAAGCCCTGCGGCGCGGATCAGGAGGTTGCGGCGGTTCATCCCGGCCAAGATGGTGCGTGCGCCCGCGGCGCGCCAGCGGCGAGACGTCGCGTATGCGAAAGCGTGTGCGCCTGAAGGCTGAAACGACGAACCGGCCGGCGCCCCCCGACGCCGACCGGCCCGCCTGCGAGGCCGGTATCCCCGAACCCCCGCCAACCCCGGATCCGAGACCTCAGGGTTACACGAATGTAAATGGCGCACCGATACGGGTGCTGTCCACTGTCTTCGCGCGTCTCGCGAAGAAAATGTGTCCTAACGGTGGCCGAACGGCACCACCCTGTTGGCGCCGTCGTGACCGATGTCGGCGGCGCCCAGATAGGGAATGCCCGACCGCTGGCACCAGTAGCGGGTGATTTCCTCGGCGGTCAGGCCGAAGTCCGGATCATTCTCGACGATCTCCGACACCCGCCCCAGCCGGATGCCCGCCACCCTGCGGATCGAGGGCTGGGCGGTCAGGTGGAACATCATCCGGTCGATCCGGTACAGCGGCTCGGACACATCCTCCAGCATCAGCACATGGCCGGTCAGGTCCGGCTCCAGATAGGTGCCGACCAGGGCGTCGAGGATGCTCAGGTTGAAGGCCACGGCCGGGCGCGGATCGGTATGCAGCGACGGCTCCCAGGACGACGACGCCCCGCTCTTCAGCCAGTCCAGCGCCCGCCAGGCCGTCTCGTCAGAGCGCACGGCGTCCGACGCCATCGGCCCGTGCGCCACATGCGGGAAGCCCGCCTTGTAGAGCCCGGCCAGCAGGCTGCCCGCATCCGAATAGCCCAGATACCGCTTGCCCCGCGCCACATCGGTCAGGCGCGGGAGCACCGCCTCGGCGATCCGGCACGAGCCATAGCCGCCACGCGCGAACCACACAGCGTCCAGCCGCGGATCATTGGCGAACTCGACGAAGGCGTTGGCGCGCGTCGCGTCATCGCCGCCGAAATGGCCATGCTTCTGGAACACCGCCGGGTGGAAGACGATCTGGATCGAGTCCTCCGGCACATTCGCCGCGAACCACGCCTGAATGGCCTCACCCCGCTCCTTCGAGAAGCGCGAACTGGCGTTGACGATGCCGATCTTCAAGGCGTGATCCCCGGGACTGTCAGTCCCCCTTCATAGTCCGCGCCGCGTCTTCGAACCAATCCCTTCCCCTTCCCCGTTTCGCCCTCTACTCAGCCTCTCATGGCGAACGACTATTTCTTCTGCGGGATCGGCGGCTCGGGGATGCTGCCGCTGGCGATGATCGTGCAGGCGCGCGGCCACCGCATCGAAGGCTCGGACCGCTCACGGGATCAGGGCCGGACACCCGAAAAATTCGCCTGGCTCGCGGCCCATGACGTCACCCTGCATCCGCAGGACGGCTCGGGCGTCACCCGCGCCGACCAGATCGTCGTCGCCACCGGCGCGGTCGAGGACACCGTCCCGGACATCGGCGCGGCCAGGGCGGTCGGCGCGACCATCAAGACCCGCCCCCAGTTGCTCAGCGAACTGTTCAACGCCGCCCCGACCTCCATCGGCGTCGCGGGCACCTCGGGCAAGTCGACCATCACCGGCATGATCGCCTGGATCCTGCATCAGGCCGGACGCGCGCCCACCGTCATGAACGGCGCCGTGATGAAGAATTTCGCCGACGCCGACCATCCCTTCGCCAGCGCCCTGATCGGCGGGCCGGACCTGTTCGTGTCCGAGGTGGACGAGAGCGACGGCTCCATCGCCCGCTACGATCCGACCGTCGCCGTCGTCTCCAACATCTCGCTGGACCACAAGTCGATGGAGGAGCTGCGTGACCTGTTCGGCGGTTTCACCAACCGCGCGGCCACCGCCGTGCTGAACCTCGACAATCCCGAGACCGCCGCCCTCGCCCAGACCCTCCCGGCGGACAAGGTCGTGACCTTCGCGCTCGGCGAAGAGGCCGCCACCCTGAACGCCCACGATCTGGAGCCGCAGCCGACCGGCATGCACTTCACCCTGACCGAACAGGGCGGCGCCAGGCACGCCGTCACCCTGAACGTCCCCGGCGCCCACAATGTCGCCAACGCCCTGGCCGCCCTCGGCGCCGTCCGCGCGCTGGGCGCGCCGCTGGCCGAAGCGACCGCCGCCCTCGAAACCTTCTCCGGCATCCGTCGCCGGATGGAAGTCGTCGGAACCGCCAACGGCGTCACCGTCATCGACGACTTCGCCCATAACCCGGACAAGATCGCCGCCACCCTGAAGACGCTGCACGCCTTCGACGGTCGCCTGCTGATCCTGTTCCAGCCGCACGGCTTCGGCCCGCTCAAGCTGATGAAGTCCGAGTTTATCGAGGGCTTCGCCGGGCTGATGCGTCCGGACGACGTCCTGCTGATGCCCGAGCCGGTCTATTACGGCGGCACCACCGACCGCTCCGTCGGCAGCGAGGACATCGCCTCGGGCGTCCGCGCCGAGGGCCGCAACGCCGAGGCCCTGCCGACCCGCGACGCCTGCGGCGACCGCATCGTCGAACTGGCGAAACCGGGCGACCGGGTCATCGTCATGGGCGCCCGGGATGACACCCTGTCGACCTTCGCGGCGGACCTTCTGAAGCGGCTTTAGCTCCGCTTACGGACTGATATTCAAGACAATATCGCGAAACATTCACGCACGGCAAAGCTGGCCTTAAGGGGTTCCCCCTATTCCGCTCCCATCCGGGAGTGAGAGTAGATGGCCAGAATCGGTGACTTCGCCAGCGGCGCCGAGCCGATCGGCCCGGATACGCCGGGCGCGCACGTCTTCGAACGGTTCGAGCGCGAGCCCGACACCCTGGCCATCGCCGTGGTCGATGCGGACGGCCGCCCGGTCGGTCTGGTCGAGCGCAACGCCTTCACCCTGCGCATGGCCGCCGAGTTCGGCCGCGCCCTGTACGCCCGCCGCCCGGCCTCCAGCTTCATGGACCCGTCGCCGCGTGTGCTGGACGCCGACTCCAGCGCCGAGACCCTCTTCGAAAGCCTCGACGCCACCAATCTGGGCGCCCTGCTGAACGGCTTCGTGGTGGTGTCGAAGGGCCGCTACGCCGGGGTCGGCGCGGGGGTCCACCTGCTGCAGGCCGGCAGCGCCATCCACCGCAAGCGCGCCGAGGCCATGAGCGTCCTCGCCCGCGACCTGGCCCGCGCCGAACAGGAGGCCCGAACCTCCAGCCGCGCCAAGTCCGAATTCCTCGCGGTCATGAGCCATGAAATCCGCACGCCCCTGAACGGCGTGCTGGGCGTCGCCGCCCTGATGGAGCGCGAGCTGACGCAGGACGCCATGCGCCCCTACGTCCGCACCATTCTCGATTCCGGCCAGAGCCTGCTGCGCCTGCTGACCGACGCGCTCGACATGTCCCGCGCCGAGGCCGGGCTGATGACCTTCGAGACCGGCGTGGTCTCGCTGGAGACCGTGGCTCGTGACCTGGCCGCCCTGTGGGAGCCCCGCGCCGCAGAGAAGACCCTGTCGCTGTCCGTCACCTGCGATCTGGCCGAGGCGGCCCACGTCGACGCCGACGAGGTCCGGCTGAAA
>JAVHYH010000066.1 GCA_031119155.1 Brevundimonas sp. | reverse complement strand
CTTCCCGACCGTCCTGCTGGTCGCGACCCTGTATCGTCTGGGCCTGAACCTGGCCTCGACGCGCCTGATCCTGAGCCATGGTCACGAGGGCCACGACGCCGCCGGTCAGGTGATCCAGGCGTTCGGCAGCCTGATGATGAGCGGCAGCTTCATCATCGGGATCATCATCTTCGCGATCATCCTGGTGGTGAACTTCGTGGTCATCACCAAGGGTTCGACCCGGATCGCCGAAGTGTCCGCCCGCTTCACCCTGGACTCGATGCCGGGCAAGCAGATGGCCATCGACGCCGACCTGTCGTCGGGCCTGATCACCGAGGATCAGGCCAAGCTGCGCCGCAAGGAGCTTGAGCAGGAATCGACCTTCTTCGGGGCCATGGACGGCGCCTCGAAATTCGTCCGCGGCGATGCCGTGGCCGGCCTGATCATCACCTTCATCAACGTCATCGGCGGCATTCTGATCGGCGTCATCCAGCACGGCCTGCCCGCCGGCGAAGCCGCCAACACCTACGTCCTGCTGACCGTCGGCGACGGTCTGGTCACCCAGGTTCCGGCCCTGATCGTCTCGATCGCCGCCGGCTTCCTGGTGTCGAAGGCGGGCGTCGAAGGCTCGGCCGACAAGGCGATGGTCAATCAGCTGGCGAAGAACCCGGTCAGCCTGGGCGTCGTCGCCGGCTCCTCGGCCCTGATCGGCCTGATCCCCGGCATGCCGCTGATCCCCTTCATGGCGCTGGCCGCCGGCGCGGGCTTCATGGCCTGGCGTCTGGGACGCGAACGCCTCAAGCCGCAGCCGACCGAAGCCGAGATGGCCCAGACCGCCACAGGCCCCAAGGAGGATGTCGAGGAGCCCATCGGCACCGCCCTGACCATCGACGAGGTCAAGATCGAGCTGGGCTATTCCCTGCTGTCGTTGATCAACGATCTGGAGGGCCGCCGCCTGACCGATCAGGTCCGCGCCCTGCGTCGCTCGCTGGCGCAGGAGTACGGCTTCGTCATGCCGTCCGTCCGCATCCTCGACAACATGCGCCTGGGCACCCAGGGCTACGCCATCCGCATCAAGGAGATGGAAGCCGGGGCCGGCGAGGTGCGTCTGGGGTCCCTGATGGCGATGGATCCGGCGGGCCGTCAGGTCGAGCTGCCGGGCGAGCACACGCGCGAACCCGCCTTCGGCCTGCCCGCGACCTGGATCGATGAAAGCCTGCGCGAGGAAGCCACCTTCCGCGGCTACACCATCGTCGATCCCTCGACGGTGCTGACGACGCACCTGACCGAGATCCTCAAGGAGAACATGGCCGACCTGCTCTCCTACGCCGAGGTGCAGAAGCTGCTGAAGGAACTGGGCCCCGAGGAGCAGAAGCTGGTCGAGGAGCTGATCCCGTCGGTCGTCACCGTCACCACCCTGCAGCGCGTTCTGCAGTCCCTGCTGCGCGAGAAGGTCTCGATCCGCGATCTGGGCGCCATTCTGGAAGGTCTGGCCGAGGCCGCGCCGCATACCTCGTCGGTCACCACCCTGGTCGAGCACGTCCGCGCCCGTCTGGCCCGCCAGCTGTGCTGGCAGCACAAGGGCGACGACGGCGCCCTGCCGATCGTCACCCTGTCGCCGGAGTGGGAACAGGCCTTCGCCGAAAGCCTGATCGGCCCCGGCGAGGACAAGCAGCTGGCCATGGCCCCGTCGCGCCTGCAGGATTTCATCCGCGCCGTCCGCGACGTGTTCGAGCGCGCGGCTATGTCGGGTGAGACGGCGGTGCTGCTGACCGGCCCGCAGGTTCGTCCCTATGTGCGCTCGATCATCGAACGCTTCCGCGGCCAGACCGTGGTGATGAGCCAGAACGAGGTCCATCCGCGCGCACGCCTGCGGACGATCGGTTCGGTCTGATCTGAAGGGAAAGGTGGCGACGCCGTCCTGGAAGTGGTGGGCCCGGGCCGACGCCGCCTGCGGACGACGTGCCGATAGAAAGCCGCCCGCAAATCGGCTCTAGTCCGAAAGCGGGGCGGAAACAGCCTTAACTTTAGTTATAGACCGCTGTTCCGACGGGGCATTTTCGCCCTATTGAACCGAGGTCCAGCCGCCCGAGGAGGCATTGCGCGCGGCGTCGTTGACGGGGCGGGCGATCAGGCCGGACTGGGTGATCCAGACCTCATACTGGGCCCCGTCGGCCATCGGCATATAGGCGGCCCCGCCGTACAGGGTGTCCACCGCGTCGATGCGGTGGCGGTACTTCCGCGCCATGTCCCATGTGCTCAGCTTCCAGGGCAGGCCGTTGCTGTTGTCCGGATGCGTCAGGGCGTGGACGCTGCGCTGGGCGTTGATCTCCTGCTGGATCGCCTGATAGCGGCCCGACAGACGGTCCAGCCGGTATTGGGTGTCCAGACCCAGCACATTGGCCCAGGGCTTCCACTTCAGCACCTGCGCCTCGATCCGCCATTCGTCGCCGTGCAGCGGGTACAGATTGGTCGCCGATGGCATGTTCTCGCCGTGGGCGGGTTCGATCACCGTGGCCTCGAAATACTGCGGGCCCAGCTGGCGGGTGATGATGGTGGCCACCGGACGCTCATAGGTCAGGCGCGAGTAGGTCTGGATGTCCAGCGCCAGAAGGGCCGCGATGGTCGCTGCGGCGATCAGTCCACCGCCGCTCGCCGCACCCAGCAGGCCGCCGAAGAACCGGCCCCGGAACAATCCGCCCAGCCCCTTCACCAGAAGCATCAGGCCGAGCACCGCCACGATCGCCGGAACGATCCACCACCACCAAACCATTCTGAAGTCCCTTTCCCCCGAGCAAGACCGGGCGATCTTTACCTTAAATCCCGAGCGCGGCGAGGGTTTCTCCTGACGCGCGACTGGACAGGGCAAAACGTAACGCTAATGCTCCCGCCTGATGAGTTCGGCGTGGCGCGACACCTTAACGGCGATAGGCCAGTTCCTGCGGACGCCCACCCTCGGTCGGCGCGTCGCGGGGATGCTGACACTCGCCATCGCGCTGCTGCTGGCCACCAACGTCGCGACCTTCGTCATGATGGCGCGCACCGCGCAATACAACGACGAGGTCGAGACGACCCAGCAACTGCGTCGCCAGACCCGCACGGTGCTGATCCGGCTGATCGATGCCGAGACCGGGCAGCGCGGGTTCCTGCTGACCGGCAACCCCGAGTATCTGGAGGTCCATGGCGAGGCCTCGCGCGAACTGCCTGATCAGCTGCGAGACTTGACGGCGCTGGCCGCCGGCGATCCGGACATCGAGCCGCGCGTCGCCCACCTCCGCGAACTGGCCGAGGCCAAGCTGGCGGAGCTGGATCGTACGGTCAGCATGGCCCGCGTCGGACGCGTGGGGCCGGCCCTCGGCATCGTGCGCAGCAATGAGGGCAAGGCGGCGATGGACGCCTTCCGCGCCGAAGCCCTGGCGATTGACGAGATTTCCCAGACCCGGCTGCAGTTCCGGACGCGCCAGTCGGAGTGGGCGGGCTCGATCACCGTCATCGCCAACGCCATCGGCGGTCTGCTCATTCTGGTGCTGGCCGGCATCGCCGCCTGGCTGATCCGTCGCTATGTTATGGAGGTCCAGGAGGCTCGCGAGGCGGTCTATCGCCTGAACGCCGGGCTCGAAGGGCAGGTGCGCGAACGCACCGCCGACCTGACCCGCGCCAACGAGGAAATCCAGCGCTTCGCCTATATCGTCAGCCACGACCTGCGGGCCCCGCTGGTCAACGTCATGGGCTATACCTCCGAGCTCGAACAGGCGGGCAAGGTGGTCGACAAGGCCATCGCCGAGGCCGAGAGCAAGCGCAAGGTGGACCCGGACGTCATCATGGCCGTCCGCGAGGATATGCCCGAGGCCATCGGCTTCATCCGCGCCTCGACCGAGAAGATGGACCGGCTGATCAACGCCATCCTGAAGCTGTCGCGCGAGGGCCGCCGCTCGCTGGCGCCCGAACTGCTGGACATGACGCCGATGGTCCAGGGCATCGCCGACAGCCTGAACCACCAGACCGCCGAGGCGGGCGCCGAGATCGTCGTCGAGCCCCTGCCGCGCTTCGAGAGCGACCGCCTGTCCGTCGAACAGATCTTCGGCAATCTGGTCGATAACGCCGTCAAATATCTCGATCACAGTCGCCCGGGCGTCATCACCGTGTCCGGCGAGGATCAGCATGGCTGGGTCGTCTATCGGATCTCGGACAACGGTCGCGGCATCTCGCCGAAGGATCACGAGCGCATCTTCGAGCTGTTCCGCCGCTCCGGCCGTCAGGATCGCGCCGGCGAGGGGCTGGGGCTGGCCTTCGTCCGCAACAGCGTCCGGCGTCTCGGCGGCGACATCACCGTGGAGTCAGAGCTCGGAAAGGGCTCGACATTCACCCTCAAATTCCCCACACGCCTCATCCTCGCCGAGGCCGGAGACTACTGATGACCACGTCCGTCAAGATCGTGATGATCGAGGATGACCTCGGCCACGCCAAGCTGATCGAGAAGAACATCCGTCGCGCCAATATCGCGAACGAGATCGCCCACTTCGCCGACGGCTCCTCGGCCATCGACTATCTGTTCAGCCAGGAAGTGCGCGCCAACGGCCCGCTGCTGATCCTGCTGGACCTGAACCTGCCGGACATGTCGGGCACCGACATTCTGGAGAAGGTCAAGAACGACGAACGCCTGCGCCGCGCCCCCGTCGTGGTCCTGACCACCACCGACGACAAGGTCGAGATCCAGCGCTGCTACGATCTGGGCTGCAACGTCTACATCACCAAGCCGGTGGACTACGAAAGCTTCGCCGGCGCCATCCGCCAGCTCGGACTGTTCCTGTCCGTGATGCAGGCCCCGGAGATCGAGTGAAAGCCGACGGGGAGGTCATCCGCCTGCTCTATATCGACGATGACCGCGGGCTTTCGCGGTTGGTCGAGAAGGAGCTGGGGCGTCACGGCTATGTCGTGACCTGCGCGCCCGACGGGGATGCGGGGCTGGATGTTCTCGTCGCGCGTCCAACCGATTTCGACGCCATCGCCCTGGACCACTACATGCCGGGCCGCGAGGGTCTGGACGTCCTGCCGGACATCGTCGCCCTGACCGATCCGCCGCCGGTGGTCTATGTCACCGGGGCGCAGGAAGGCCGCATCGCCGTGGCCGCCCTGCGCGCCGGCGCCGCCGACTACGTCATCAAGGACGTGTCCGAGGACTTCACCGCCCTGCTGCGCAACGCCATCGAGGACGCCATCCACCGTCGTCGCCTGCAGCGCGAGCACGACGAGGCCCAGGAGCAGGTCCGCCTCGCCCGCGACCGCGCCGAGGCCATGCTGCGCGAGGTCAACCACCGCGTCGGCAACTCGCTGCAGCTGGTGTCCAGCTTCATGTCCCTGCAGATGCGCCATCTGGCCGATGACGGCGCCCGCTCGGCCCTGCGCGAGTCGCAGGCGCGGATCGAGGCTGTCGCCCATGTGCACCGCCGCCTCTACACCTCGGGCGACATGTCCTCGGTCGAGATGGACGAATATCTGCGCGGCCTGATCGACGAACTGTCCAAGTCGCTGGGCCCGGACGCCGGTTCGCCGAAACTGGCCCTCGAGGTCGAGCCCCTGCGCGTCTCCACCGATCAGGCGGTGTCGCTCGGCGTCGTGGTGACCGAGCTGGTCACCAATGCGGTCAAATACGCCTACGCCCCCGGTCAGGGCGGCGAGATTCGCGTCATCCTGCGCACCGGCCCCGACGGTCGCGCCCTGCTGACGGTCGAGGACGACGGGCCGGGCATGGGCGACGGCACGCCCAAGGGCACCGGCCTTGGCGGCAAGATCATCTCCGCCATGGCGTCGGGCCTGCGCTCGGCGGTCGAGTTCGATCAGGCGCACAAGGGCGTCCGCGCCCGACTGGCCTTCGATCTCTGACATGACCGCCGCCCTCCAGTTCGGCGCGGCGGAGCCGGGGCTGGACTACACGCTCCGCCCCACCGCCTTCGGCCTCGTCTTCCACGACGGCAAGCTGGCCTGCGTTCGCGTCGATCGCGGGGAGGGCAGCTATTACGACCTGCCCGGCGGTGCAGTGGACGGCGACGAGACCGAGGAACAGGCGCTGGTCCGCGAATTCGTCGAGGAGACGGGCATGACCGTCCGCCCCTTCGCCCGTATCGCGGAAGCTGGACAGTTCTTCCGCAAATCCACCGGCGAACCGCTGAACAACACCGGCGGCTTCTGGATCGCCGAGCAGGTCTCGCTGGATCCGGCTGCAAAAGTCGAGGCGGATCACAAACTGGTCTGGCTGCATCCCCACACGGCGCTGAACGAACTGCGTCATGACGCCCATGCCTGGGCGGTGGCGACCTGGTTGCGGCGAAAAGGCTGAGCCGGTCGCAGGGAACTCCTGCGAAGCCCCACGGTTGTCCCTGCCGAAGCGTCGCCCTGTCGGTGGCGTCAATGCAAGGGAGCTCACCATGCCCGATCACGATCGCATCGAAGGCGCCGCCAAGAACATGGGCGGCAAGGCCAAGGAATTCGCTGGCAAGGTCACCGGCGACGAAAAGCTGAAGGCCGAAGGTCGCGCAGACCAGGTCGAAGGCAAGGTCCAGAACGCCGTCGGCGGCCTCAAGGACACCCTTCGCGGCGACAAGCGCAACTGACGCTTCGCTGACCGTACGAGATCAAGCGCCGCGCTCCACAAGGGGCGCGGCGTTTTCGTTGGGGCTCAGTCACGTCCGCCCAAGGTGATGCGCAGACCCTGATCCCGCACCGGCTCGCCGCCCACGGTGCATTCCTCGCGATAGGTCATGCCGCCTTCGCGCGAGTTGCTGGGGCGCGTGGTGCAGACCCGGTCGCGCAGGTCCGGCCCGCCGGGGACAGCGCGCGCCGTCGCGCCGCATTGCAGGGCATAGCTGTCTCCCGCCGCCTCCTGACGACAGTTTTCCAGCGATCCGGTCGGCCTCAGTCCCGCCGGCAGGTCATCGCCGAGGTTGGCGGCGAGGGCGAAGCGGACGCGGTTCTGGCAGGCCTCCATGGGTTCGGAGGATGAACGGATCAGCGGGCTGCACTCCGACCGCTCGTAGCCGAAGGGATCGGTCCGGGCCCAGTCGGGAATGGCGGGCGCCGGGGCAGGGGACGCGACGGGCGCCGGTTCCGGCGGCGGGCCGGCCCACACGATCTGGGGCGCAGCGGCCTGTTGCAGCATCAGGGCGGAAAGCACGGCGGCGGTCAGCATGGGAACCCTCCGGATGTGTTCCCGTCACGCTATCCTACTTTGCGAGCGCCCGCATCGCCTTCTCCAGACCGTCCAGCGTCAGCGGATACATCCGCTCGTCGATGACCTCGCGGATCAGGCCGACCGAGGCGGAGTAGTTCCAGTACCGCTCCGGCGACGGGTTCAGCCACGCCACCTTGTCCCACTGCTGCGTGGCCCGTTTCAGCCAGACCGCGCCCGCCTCCTCGTTCCAGTGCTCGACCGAGCCGCCGGGCATGGTGATCTCATAGGGGCTCATGGTGGCGTCGCCGACGAAGATGGCGCGCCAGTCGGCGGGGTATTTGTTCAGCACGTCCCAGGTGTCGATCTTCTCGGTGTGCCGACGCCGGTTGTCCTTCCACACGCCCTCATAGAGGCAGTTGTGGAAGTAGAAGAATTCCAGGTGCTTGAACTCGGTCTTGGCCGCCGAGAACAGCTCCTCGCACATCTTCACATGGGCATCCATCGAGCCGCCGATGTCGAGGAACAGCAGCACCTTGATCGTGTTGCGCCGCTCGGGCCGCATGTGGATGTCCAGCCACCCCTGACGCGCCGTGCCGTCGATGGTCGCGTCCATGTCCAGCTCGTCCGCCGCCCCCTGCCGGGCGAACCGGCGCAGCCGGCGCAGGGCCACCTTGATGTTGCGCGTGCCCAGCTCGACCTGATCGTCCAGGTTCCTGTACTCGCGCTTCTCCCAGACCTTCACGGCCCGGCCCTGCTTGCCCGGCCCGCCGATCCGTACCCCTTCGGGGTTGTAGCCGCCGTGGCCGAACGGGCTGGTCCCGCCGGTCCCGACCCATTTGTTGCCGCCTTCGTGGCGACCCTTCTGCTCTTCCAGACGCTCCTTCAGCGTCTCCATCAGCTTCTCGAACCCGCCCATCGCCTCGATGGCGGCCTTCTCTTCCTCAGACAGGAATTTCTCGTTCAGCAGTCGCAGCCAGTCCTCGGGCAGATCGGTCGTCAGGTCCTCGCCCGCGCCCACCGTCTCGATGCCCGCGAACACCTTGCCGAACACCTGATCGAACCGGTCGTAGTGCTTCTCGTCCTTGACCAGCACGGCGCGCGACAGGTGGTAGAAATCATCCACCCGACCCGAGGCCACGCCCTTGTCCATGGCCTCCATCAGATGGAGCCATTCCTTCATCGACACCGGAACCTTGGCGTCGCGCAGGGCTGTGAAGAAGGGCAGGAGCATCAGAAGACCCTAGCAGGGGCGCGCTGCCTGCCCAATTGAATCCGCAGATCAGTCCTCGCGGTCCAGCAAGGCCCCTTCCAGCAGCACGCCGGCGTACAGGGCGACGCCCGTGGCCTGGTCATAAGGTCCGGTGGCGCGGGCCTTGAATCCCCATCCATCCCGATGCGTCACAAGCGCCATCGTCAGCTTCTCCGCTTCGTTGATGCGGATTTTGTAGGCGGCGGAGAGGGTGGGCGAGCGTCCTTCCAGCGTCATCATGGGCAGTCCGCCCGTGTAGGGCTGGGCGTCCGGCCAGCGCGAGGTGATTGCGCGTCTGGCATCCGCCAGCACGGCCGCCTCCGAGGGCAGGGGGCGATATCGGGTGGCGTACAGCGTCATGTCTATCGTCAGCGCCGCGTCGAAGGAAACGCAGCCCACGTCTTCGCCGTGGGGGACGCCGGCGGCCGTCGATGGAAAGATGGAGATCCGATCCTGGGGGGCGCCGCCGAAGGTGCAGGTCATGCCGCTGGGGAGATGGGTCACCCGCGCCAGGCCGTCATCCTTGGTCGAGTTCACGAACACGCCGACTGCATTGGCGTCGGCGATCAGGCGGTCAGCCCGGGCGCGCGCTTCGGCGATCGCCTCGGCGCTGGCCGGCGGCGCGGCGTCCTGAGCCGCAGCCATAGGCGCAAACGCCAGCGCGGCGATGAAAGTCAAACGAGCAAACATGGCGTCCCCCTGAAACCGGAGGTCATCAAGCCATGCCGTTCGTCCGCCGTCTATCCGCGCCGCAGGATGAACTCGTCGTCCAGCCATGCGCCGACCGGGTACTGATACTCGCCCGCCTTCTCGAACCCGTAGGCGGCGTACAGCTTCTGCGCTTTCAGATTGCCGCTCCACACCCCGATCCAAAGCGGGCCGTCGGTGTGGGCCTCCATCCACTCCAGCGACACGGCCAGCAGCTTCGTCCCCAACCCGAGCCCCTGCGCGGCTTTCGACACATACAGCCGCCGCAGTTCGGCATGGCTGGCGCGGCCGTCCGGGTGGGGCAGGGTGTTCGGCCCGGTATTGGCGAAGGCCAGCAGTTCGCCGTCCCGCTCGGCCACCCACCAGGCCGCGCCCGGCTCGGCCAGCTTGGTGCGGATGGTGTCGGCGTTGAAGCTGGCGTCCAGAAACGCCGTCAGATCCGCCTCGGGGTAGGGGATGCCGAACCCGGTTACGAAGGTGTCGATGAAGGTCTCGCGGCCCAGATCGGCAAGGGCCTGGGCGTCTTCGGTGCGGGCGGGGCGGATCACGGCGTCGGTCATGCCTTGCTTTCAGCGCCGGACGATCGTGAGCACAAGTCCTTAAGTCCGCTCATCCCGGCGAAAGCCGGGACCCAGTTCTGTCCAGCTTTGCGCTGGTGGCGCCGGATAGGCGACATCCGCGTCGAACATCACGTCACCCAAAGCACTGGGTCCCGGCTTTCGCCGGGATGAGCGGGTGATTTAAATGGATCGGGAGCCTAGTCTCGATCCATGAGCGCCGTCCTCTTCACCCATCCGGACATGCTGGCCCACCAGCCGGGGCTGGGGCATCCCGAAAGCCCGCAGCGGCTGAAGGCGGTGCTGGATGCGCTGGACGACGCCGGGCTCGGGCGGGATCGTCGCGCCGCCGTCGAGGCGTCCGTGGCGGATCTGGAGCGCCTGCACCCCGCCGCCTATGTCGCCCGCCTGCTGGAGGCCTCGCCCGCCGAGGGGATGAACCCGCTGGACGCCGACACCGTCCTGTCGCCCGGCAGCGTGCGCGCCGCCCGTCTGGCCGCCGGTTCGGTGATCGATGCGGTTCGCGCCGTCGCCCGGGGTGAACTGACCCGCGCCTTCGCCGCCGTCCGTCCGCCCGGCCACCATGCCGAGCCCGACCGCGCCATGGGCTTCTGCCTGTTCTCCAGCGTCGCCGTCGCCGCCCGCGTGGCCCAGGCCGAGGGCATGGCGCGGGTCGCCGTCATCGACTTCGACGTCCACCACGGCAACGGCACCCAGGCGGCGTTCGAGGCGGACGACACCCTATTCCTCGGTTCCATCCACCAGATGCCGCTCTACCCGCACACCGGCGCGGCGTCCGAGACCGGCGTGGGCAATATCGTCAACGCCCCGGTGCCGCCCCATGCGGCGCGCGAGGCCTGGCGCGAGACCTTCGCCGGCCTGATGCCGTCGCTGGAAAGCTTCCGCCCGGACCTGATTCTGATCTCGTCCGGGTTCGACGCCCACCGCCGCGATCCGCTGGCCCATCAGAGTCTTGAGGCGGACGATTTCGCCTGGGCCACCCGCGCTGTCATCGAAGTCGCACGATCGTGCTGTAGCGGGAAGGTTGTCTCCTCGCTCGAGGGGGGCTACGACCTAGAGGGGCTGGGCCGTTCGGCGGTCGCCCATGTACAGGCCTTGGGGGAGGAATAAGGACGGTTCGCCATAGGCTTACGTCCGCAGATCATGCCCTTCGCCGCGAGAGACTCATCCTTGGTTGACACCCCCGCGTCCGCACCGACCGAGCCCGCGCCGACCCGCGCAGCGCTGGTCGCCGTGCGTCCCGGCGCGATCACGCTGGCCCGCCACGGCGAGCCGGCCCTGTCGCGCAAATGCATGCTCACCTCGGATCAGTACCGGGACTGGTGGGCGAAGTATGAGGTCGGCGGCCTGCGCGCCGGCCAGACCCCGCCCGCCGACCTGCTGGCCACGGCCGAGGGCGCGGGCGCCATCTACGCCTCGACCCGTCCCCGCGCGCAGGAGACCGCCGCCGCGGCCGCCGCGGGCAAGGAGGTGCTGACCGACGCCCTGTTCATCGAGGCGCCCCTGCCGCCGCCGCACTTCCCCTCGTGGTTCAAGCTGCCGCCGAAATACTGGGGCGGCGTCGCCCGCTTCTGGTGGCACGCCTTCAACCACCACGAAGGCCAGGAAACCCGCCGCGAGGCCGAGGCCCGCGCCGAACAGGCGGCCCAGGTGCTGATCGGACGCGCCTCGTCCGGACAGGACGTGCTGGTTCTGGCCCACGGCTACTTCAACCACATGGTCGGCAAGCGCCTGAAGGCCGCCGGCTGGAAGCTCGTTCACAATCAGGGCTTCCGCTACTGGTCCCAGCGCCGCTACGAAAGGCGCTGACGTTTCAGGAGGCCCGGATGATCCGCCGCTCGCTTCTGTCCGGCCTGTGCGGCCTGACCCTCGCCTTCAGCGCCCTCCCGGCCTTGGCCCAGGACCCTGCCGTCGCGCCGGTGCGCATCGCGCTGGAGACCGGCATGGGCCGCATCGTGATCGAGACCGATCCGCGCGCGCCGATCACCGCCGCTAACTTCGTCCGCTATGCCGATGAGCGCCGCTTTGATGGCGCGAACTTCTACCGGGGCATGACCGTCGCTCCGGGCTATGCGCTCGTTCAGGGCGGCACCGGCGGCCTGCCCAACCGCAACCTGCCGCCGATCGCCCATGAGCCGACCAGCCAGACCGGGCTCAGCCATGTGAACGGCGCCGTCTCCATGGCCACGGCCGGGCCGGGGCAGGCGACCGGGGACTTCTTCATCATCATCGGCGACCTGTCGTCGCTGGACGCGGGCAAGACCGCGCCGGAGGATCCGGGCTTCGCCGTCTTCGGCCGGGTGGTCGAGGGGATGGAGGTCGTCGAGACGATTCTGGCGGTCCCGAAGTCCGCGATCGAGGGGGAGGGCGTCATGCGCGGCCAGATGCTGGACCCGCGCGTGCCCATCGTCACCGCCCGTCGCGTCGAAACGCCCGCCCCCTGAAAGCCGGGATAAGCGTTCTGCCCGCTTGAGGCGGCCCGTTCGCCCCTCTAGGGTCGCGCGCAATGACCGACGCCGCCCCCATCCCCGCCGACCTCAGCTTCGAAGACGCCCTGCAGCGTCTGGAACAGATCGTGTCCCGTCTGGAGTCCGGCCAGGCTCCGCTGGAGGAGTCGATCGCCCTCTATGAGGAAGGCGCGCGCCTAAAGGCCCACTGCGAGGCCCGGCTCAAGGCCGCCCAGCTGCGGGTCGAGAAGATCGTCGTCGGTCCGGACGGCCAGCCGCGCGGCGCCGAGCCGGCGTCCTTCGACTGATGTCCGGTCCCGCCGACACCATCGGCTTCGACGACTTTATGAAGGTCGACATCCGGGTCGGGCAGGTCGTGAAGGCCGAACCCTTCCCCGAAGCGCGCAAGCCCGCCTACAAGCTGACCATCGACTTCGGCCCCGACATCGGCGTGAAGAAGTCCTCGGCCCAGATCACCGTCCACTACACGCTGGAACAGCTGCAGGGGCGCAAGGTCGCCGCCGTGGTCAATTTCCCGCCGCGCCAGATCGGCCCGGTCATGTCCGAGGTCCTGACCCTCGGCTTCCCCGACGAGAACGGCGCCGTGGTGCTGGTCGGCGTCGATCGCGAGACGCCGCTGGGCGGGAGGCTGTTTTGAGCCAGATCCCCCCCAATGAGTATCGGGCCGCCAACTCCCCCGAGCAGGGCGTCATTGACCGGGTGGCCGAGGTGGCCGATCTGGTCACCGTGGCCCTCGACGAACTGCTGCCCCGCGCCGACGGTCCCGAGTCCCGCCTGACCGAAGCCATGCGCTATGCGGCGCTGGGGCCGGGCAAGCGGCTGCGCCCCTTCTTCGCCCTCGAGGCCGCGACCCTGTTCGACATTGAGGAGCGGCCCGTCCTGCGCGCCGCCTGCGCGCTCGAGTGCGTCCACGCCTACAGCCTGGTCCACGACGACCTGCCGGCGATGGACAATGACGACATGCGCCGGGGCCGCCCGACCGTGCACATCGCCTATGACGAGGCCACCGCCATCCTCGCCGGCGACGCCCTGCAGACGGCGGCCTTCGACATCATCCTGCACGAGGACACCCACGACGATCCGGCCATCCGCTGCGAGCTGGCGGCGCGGCTGTCGATGGCGTCCGGCGCGCGCGGCATGGCCGGCGGCCAGATGATCGACCTGCTGGGCGTCCGCGACGACCTCGGCGGCGTCGCCCGGATGCAGCGGCTCAAGACCGGCGCCCTGTTCACCTTCGCCTTCGAGATCCCGCTGATCATCGCCGGCGCCCGCGAGGTCCACCGTCAGGCCCTGACCAGCTTCGCCCACGACATCGGTCTGGCCTACCAGATCGTCGACGACCTGCTCGACGCCGAGGGCGACGAGGACATCCTCGGCAAGGCCGCCGGCAAGGACGCCGCCCAGGGCAAGACCAATTTCGTCACCCTGCTGGGCATCGATCAGGCGCGGCACAGGGTCGCGCATCTGGCGGATCAGGCCCGCGCCCATCTGGACGTCTTCGGCCCCGACGCGGATATCCTCAAGGCCAGCGTGGACTTTGTGCTTCAGCGCCGCTCCTGATAGGGCTTCTCCCCTGCACCGGTCCTGCACCGATTTTTCAGACCGCTTCGACCAGACACGCAGCGAAACAGGCTACAGCGTGTTGGAAGACTGAAGGTTTAGGTTCCTCTCCCCAAATGCCCGACACCCCCCTTCTCGATCAGGTGAAATTCCCCGCCGACACGCGGGACTTCGATATCGCCCAGCTGAAGCAGCTGGCCGACGAGGTGCGCACCGAGACCATCGACGCCGTCAGCCAGACCGGCGGCCACCTCGGCGCCGGCCTCGGCGTGGTCGAGCTCAGTGTCGCCCTGCACCATGTGTTCGAGACGCCCAGGGACATCCTGATCTGGGATGTCGGCCACCAGTGCTATCCGCACAAGATCCTGACCGGCCGTCGCGACCGCATCCGCACCCTGCGTCAGGGCGGCGGCCTGTCGGGCTTCACCAAGCGGTCCGAGAGCGAATACGACCCCTTCGGCGCGGCCCACGCCTCGACCTCCATCTCGGCCGCCCTCGGCTTCGCCGCCGCCCGCGACCAGAAGGGCGAGAACAACCGCGTCGTGGCCGTCATCGGCGACGGCTCCATGTCCGCCGGCATGGCCTATGAGGCCATGAACA
>JAVHYH010000065.1 GCA_031119155.1 Brevundimonas sp. | reverse complement strand
GACATCACGAACGACGGGTGGCCCGTGGCGTTGCCCAGGTTCACCAGACGGCCTTGCGACAGCAGGATGATCTTGTTGCCGTCCGGGAATTCGATGTGGTCGACCTGGGGCTTGATCTCGTCCCACTTGAAGTTCTTCAGGCCGGCGACCTGAATCTCGCTGTCGAAGTGGCCGATGTTGCAGACGATGGCGTTGTTGCGCATCGCACGCATGTGCTCGACGCGGATGACGTCCTTGTTGCCCGTGGTGGTGACGAAGATGTCGGCCTTGTCGGCGACGTCCTCGAGGGTCTGGACCTCATAGCCTTCCATCGCCGCCTGCAGGGCGCAGATCGGGTCGATCTCGGTGACGATCACGCGGGCGCCGCCGTTGCGCAGCGAGGCGGCCGAGCCCTTGCCCACGTCGCCGTAGCCGCAGACCACCGCGACCTTGCCCGACAGCATCACGTCGGTGCCGCGACGGATCGCGTCGACCAGCGATTCACGGCAGCCGTACAGGTTGTCGAACTTGGACTTGGTGACGCTGTCGTTGACGTTGATCGCCGGGAACGGCAGCTCGCCGCGTTCGGCCATCTGGTACAGGCGGTGCACACCGGTGGTGGTCTCTTCCGACACGCCGCCGATGGCGTCGCGGATGGCCGAGTAGAAGCCGGGCTTCTCTTTCAGATAGCGCTTCATGACCGAGAAGAGGGCTTCCTCTTCCTCGTTCTGCGGGTTGTCGAGGACCGAGGCGTCCTTCTCGGCCTTGGGCCCCAGGACGCAGAGCAGGGTCGCGTCGCCGCCGTCGTCGAGGATCAGGTTCGGATAGCCGCCGTCCGCCCATTCGAAGATCTTGTGGGCGTAGTCCCAGTACTCGACCAGGTTCTCGCCCTTGAAGGCGAAGACCGGCGTGCCCGAGGCGGCGATTGCGGCCGCGGCGTGGTCCTGGGTCGAGAAGATGTTGCACGACGCCCAGCGGACCTCGGCGCCCAGCGCTTCCAGCGTCTGGATCAGCACGGCGGTCTGGATGGTCATGTGCAGGCTGCCCGCGATACGCGCGCCCTTCAGCGGCTGGCTGGCGCCGTATTCGGCGCGCAGGGCCATCAGACCGGGCATCTCGGTCTCGGCGATGGCGATTTCCTTGTTGCCGAAGTCGGCGAGCGTGATGTCGCGAACGATATAGTCGGTCATGGGTCGGTCCTGATCGTAGGTTTGCCGGGCCTATAGACCGACGGGCCGCGCGGGGCAAGAAACATATAAGGATATCCTTATATCCACATGCAGAGTACGGGTTTTCCCTGATCGGTCCATTAAGAACACCCAAGCTTCCGGCCGTTACCCCGTCCCCGACTTCAGTATGAGAGCGTGAGACAATGTCGGACGACCATATGGAACAGCGCACCGCCTTCATGGGGCTGGGGGCGCCGTCGGAGGCCTATCGTTCGATCGGACCCGTCCTGCGAAAGGCGCTGCCGGACGCGCTGGACGCCTTCTACGACAAGGTCCGCGCCACGCCGGAGATGCGCCGCTTCTTCCGGGACGAGGCCCACATCAACGGCGCCAGCACCGCCCAGCAGGGCCACTGGGCCGCGATCGTCGAGGGGCGCACTGACGCCGCCTACAGCCAGTCGGTCCGCACCATCGGACAGGTCCACGCCCGCATCGGGCTGGAGCCCCGCTGGTACATCGGCGGCTACAGCGTGCTGCTGGGCCACCTGATCGAGCGGGTGACGCAGCGCCCGCGCAAATGGATGCAGAAGGCCGCCGACCACGACCGGATCACCGCCGAGGCGGTCGCCGAACTGACCCAGCGGGTCATGCTGGACATGGACCTGGCCATCTCCACCTATCTGGAGGCCCTGCAGGCCGAACGGAGCCGCAGCGAGGCGGCCCGCGCCGAGGCCGAGGCCCGGCAGGCCCAGGTCGTGGCCGTGGTCGGCGAGGCCCTGACCGGCCTGTCGCACGGCGACCTGGCCTCGACCGTCGAGCAGGACTTCCCGGACGCCTACCGCCCGCTGAAGGACGACTTCAACACCGCCGTGCGCCAGCTGAACCGCGCCATGAGCGCCGTGGCGGACAATGTCGGCGCCATTCATTCCGGTTCCGGCGAAATCACCCAGGCCGCCGACGACCTGTCGCGCCGCACCGAGCAGCAGGCGGCCTCGCTGGAAGAGACAGCCGCGGCGCTGGACCAGATCACCGCCACGGTGAACCGGACCGCCTCAGGCGCCCGTCAGGCGTCGGACGTGGTGCAGGGCGCGCGCGGCGATGCCCAGGCTTCGGGCGCCGTGGTGCGTCAGGCCGTCGATGCGATGGACGCCATCGAAAAGTCCTCGCAGGAAATCGGCCAGATCATCGGCGTGATCGACGAGATCGCCTTCCAGACCAACCTTCTGGCCCTCAACGCCGGGGTCGAGGCGGCCCGCGCGGGCGAGGCGGGACGCGGCTTCGCCGTGGTGGCGTCGGAAGTCCGGGCCCTGGCCCAGCGTTCGGCCGAAGCCGCCAGGGAGATCAAGACCCTGATCTCGGCCTCCAGCACCCAGGTGGCGTCAGGCGTCGATCTGGTCGGCCAGACCGGCGAGGCTCTGCAGCGGATCGTCAGCCGCGTGGCCGAGATCGACGAACTGGTCTCCGAGATCGCCGCCTCGGCCCAGGAACAGGCCGTGGGCCTGCGCGAGGTCAACACCGCCATCAACCAGATGGATCAGGTCACACAGCAAAATGCTGCGATGGTCGAGCAGACCACCGCCGCCAGCCACGCCCTGTCCCAGCAGGCGGCGAACCTGTCCGGCTCGGTCGGCCGCTTCCGGCTGGGCGGTCAATCACACGCGCCCGGTGTTCGGCGCGCGGCTTGAGAGGGGTGAAGGCGTGCTCCCCCCCAAGGGGGAGGAGCGACCCGCCAAAAATCACCGCGTGTAATAATAATCCGCGATCTGGCAGACGTTGATCCGCATGCGGGTCAGTTCCTGCCCGTTGGTGAAGCGGGCCTTGAAGTCGTAGAGGCAGCCGCCGTTGCCGTCGTCGATGTTCATGGTGACGCTGGCGCCGTTCGACAGGACGCCCGAGCCCAGCATGTCTTCCTGCCAGTCGTCGATGCGCGAGTCCGAGGCGTAGAAATGGGTCATGGTCCAGCCGGTCTGGTTGTGGACGCGGACCCGGCGGTTCTGGCCGTCGCGCGACTGGACCAGAATGGTCGCGGCGACCGGCTGGGCGGCGATGCGCGGCTCGCCCGCGGTGGCGACCGAGGCGGTTCCGAAGGCGGCGGCCAGAAGGGCGGCGCCGGCGATGAGATTGAGGGCCTTGTTCATATCCATTCTCCCCGAGCCGTCCCCCGGCTCTGATAACAATGTAATGCGCCCGGATTTCGCTGTCGTCTCCTGACGGAGACTGACGACTGAATCGTCCAAAGGCCTTGCAGGCGGGGGGGTGTTTCCCATATCGGCGTCAATCCCCGGAAAACCCCGCAGATCGTGGGGCTTTCCAAAAACCGACAAACCCTGAAATCGGGGGCAGTCACGCGCGGCGCTTCGCTTTAAAAGGCCGCCGCACCGCCCGCTGAGATGGAGTGAGAGACTAAAGCATGGCCAAGATTATCGGCATCGACCTGGGCACGACCAACTCGTGCGTCGCCGTCATGGACGGCAAGAACCCCAAGGTCATCGAGAACGCGGAAGGCAACCGCACCACCCCGTCGATCGTCGCGATCCAGGATGGTGGCGAAGTGCTGGTGGGCCAGCCCGCCAAGCGTCAGGCCGTGACCAACCCGACCAACACCTTCTTCGCCATCAAGCGCCTGATCGGCCGCGCCTTCAGCGACCCCGTCGTGGCGAAGGACAAGGACATGGTCCCCTATGACATCGTCAAGGGACCGACCGGCGACGCCTGGGTGAAGGCCCACGGCAAGGACTACTCGCCGCAACAGATTTCCGCCTACACCCTGGGCAAGATGAAGGAGGCCGCCGAGGCCTACCTCGGCGAGACCGTGACCCAGGCCGTCATCACCGTTCCGGCCTACTTCAACGACGCCCAGCGTCAGGCGACCAAGGACGCCGGCAAGATCGCCGGTCTGGAAGTCCTGCGCATCATCAACGAGCCGACCGCGGCCGCCCTGGCCTATGGTCTGGACAAGGCCGACGGCCAGAAGATCGCCGTCTATGACCTGGGCGGCGGCACCTTCGACGTCTCGATCCTCGAGATCGGCGACGGCGTGTTCGAGGTGAAGTCGACCAACGGCGACACCTTCCTGGGCGGCGAGGACTTCGACCTGCGTCTGGTCGACTACCTGGCCGACGAGTTCAAGAAGGAGCAGGGCGTTGACCTGCGCTCGGACAAGCTGGCCCTGCAGCGCCTGAAGGAAGAGGCCGAAAAGGCCAAGAAGGAGCTGTCCTCGACCACCCAGTACGAGGTCAACCTGCCGTTCATCACCATGAACGCCTCGGGCCCGCTGCACCTGAACATCAAGCTGTCGCGCGCCAAGCTGGAAGCCCTGGTCGAAGACCTGGTCGCCCGCACCATCGAGCCGTGCAAAAAGGCCCTGGCCGACGCCGGTCTGAAGGCCGGCGACATCGACGAGGTGGTTCTGGTCGGCGGCATGACCCGCATGCCCAAGGTGCAGGAAGCCGTGAAGGCCTTCTTCGGCAAGGAGCCGCACAAGGGCGTGAACCCCGATGAAGTCGTGGCGCTGGGCGCCGCCGTTCAGGCCGGCGTTCTGCAAGGCGACGTCAAGGACGTGCTGCTGCTCGACGTGACCCCGCTGACCCTCGGCATCGAGACCCTGGGCGGCGTCTTCACCCCGCTGATCGAACGCAACACGACGATCCCGACCAAGAAGAGCCAGGTCTTCTCGACCGCCGACGACAACCAGTCGGCCGTGACGATCCGCGTCTTCCAGGGCGAGCGTCCGATGGCCGCCGACAACAAGGTGCTGGGTCAGTTCGACCTGATGGGCATTCCGCCCGCACCGCGCGGCATGCCGCAGATCGAGGTCGCCTTCGACATCGACGCCAACGGCATCGTGCACGTCACCGCCAAGGACAAGGCGACCAACAAGGAACAGTCGATCCGCATTCAGGCCAACGGCGGCCTGTCGGACGCGGACATCGACAAGATGGTCAAGGAAGCCGAGGCCAACGCCGCGGCCGACAAGGCCCGCAAGGAACTGGTCGAGGCCCAGAACGGCGCCGACAGCCTGATCCACTCGACCGAAAAGGCCCTGTCGGAGCACGGCGACAAGATCGGCGACGCGGACAAGGCGACCATCCAGTCGGCCATCGACGACCTGAAGTCGGCCAAGGACGGCACGGATCCGGAAGTCATCCGCGAGAAGACCAACACCCTGGCCCAGGCCTCGATGAAGCTGGGCGAGGCCATGTATGCGGCCCAGAACAACGCCGACGCCGCGGCCTCGGACGAGAAGCCGGCCGATGACGGGGTGGTCGACGCCGAGTTCGAGGAAGTCTCGGACTCCGACGACAAGAAGAGCGCGTAAGCCACGGCTTTCGTGTGAGCTGAACGAGACCCCGCTTGTCCTGCGACGGGCGGGGTCTTTTCATGAAACTTGCATCACAGGATCGGGCGCCCATGTCAGCCCGGTCAGCCTTTTGAACGACAGCGCCGGGAACAGGCGCGCGGACGGGGCCAGAGTCAGAGGACAATCGCCGGATGGCGCGGGACTATTACGAGATTCTGGGGGTCGAGCGGACCATCGACGCGGCGGGCCTGAAATCGGCCTACCGCAAGCTGGCAATGCAGCATCACCCGGACCGCAACGGCGGCTCGGAAGAGTCCATGGCGATCTTCAAGGAGATCTCCGAGGCCTATACCGTCCTCAGCGACGACCAGAAGCGCGCCCATTATGACCGCTTCGGCCACGCGGGCGGCGGCGCCGGCGGCAATCCCTACGGCGCCGGCGGCGGCCAGGGCTTCCACGACCTCAACGACATCTTCTCCCAGGTCTTCGGCGACGCGTTCGGAGACGCCTTCGGCGGCCGTCAGGGCGGCGGCGGACAGCGGGGCGGGCCGCGTCGCGGCTCGGACCTGCGCTACGACCTCGAGATCACGCTGGAGCAGGCCTACAAGGGCGCCGACGTGGAGATTTCGGTCCCCACCACCGCGACCTGCGACACCTGCGAGGGCTCGGGCGCCAAGCCGGGCACCAAGCCGACCACCTGCACCACCTGTCAGGGCGCGGGCCGCGTCCGGTCCGCCAACGGCTTCTTCCAGGTCGAACGCACCTGTCCCCGCTGCGGCGGCAACGGCCAGATGATCGCCGAACCCTGCGGAACCTGCCATGGGCATGGACAGGTCCGTAAGAACCGCAAGCTGCAGCTGAAAGTCCCCGCGGGCGTGGACGACGGCTCGCGCATCCGCCTGTCGGGCGAAGGCGACGCCGGCCAGCGCGGCGGCCCGCGCGGCGACCTGTATGTCTTCCTGTCCGTGACCCCGCACGAGCTGTTCGAACGGGACAATCTGGACCTTCTGGTCACCGTCCCCGTCCCGATGACCGTCGCGGCCCTGGGCGGCGAGATCGACGCCCCCTGTCTGGTGTCCGAGGCCTGCGACGGCCGCTGCCGCGCGGCGGTGGACGTCCCGGCGGGCTCGCAGACCGGCAAGACCGTCCGCATCAAGGGCAAGGGCATGCCCCACCTAAACGGCCGCCCGCGCGGCGATCTGGTGGTGGAGCTGTTCGTCGAGACCCCGACCGACCTGACCCCGCGTCAGAAGGAGTTGCTGGAGGAATTGGCCGCCTCGCTGGGCGAGACCCAGACGCCGCGCAACTCCTCCTTCGCCGGCAAGGCCAAGCGGTTCTGGGCCGACATCCTTGGCGACAGCAAGGAAACAGCTCAGTAGGGTGGGATTTCCATCCTTGGGGGGACTGATTTGACCGCCATTTTCCACGCCGGCATCTCCGGAGCCCGGGGCCGCATGGGCCGGGCCGTCTCGGCTGTTCTGGACGCCCGCGAGGATGTGGTCGTCTCCGCCCGCTTCGATCGCGGCGAGACCCCGGACCTGTCCCTGTGCGACGTGGTGATCGACTTTTCCACCCCGGAAGCCTCTGTCGAACTGGCCCAGACCTGCGCGGCGCGCGGCGGCCCGGCGCTGGTCATCGGTTCGACCGGCTTCTCGCCGGAACAGGACGCCGAAATCCTCAAGGCCGCCGAGACCGTGGCCATCGTGCGCAGCGGAAACTTCTCGCTGGGCGTCAACATCCTGATCGGTCTGGTCGAGCACGCCGCCCTGCGGCTGGACGCGCGCGACTGGGACATCGAGATCACCGAGGCCCATCACCGCCGCAAGATCGACGCCCCCTCGGGCACGGCCCTGATGCTGGGCGAGGCCGCCGCGGCGGGTCGCAACGAGGATCTGGACGACGTCCGCATGGCCCCGTGGGACGGCATCACCGGCGCCCGCGAGAGCGGCAAGATCGGCTTCTCCTCGGTCCGCGCCGGCGGGATCATCGGCGAACACACCGTGCTGTTCGCCTCGGACGACGAAGTCCTGACCCTCAGCCACTCGGCCATCGACCGCTCCCTCTTCGCACGCGGCGCCGTGGCGGCGGCCGCCTGGGTGCGGAGCCGCAAGCCGGGGCTGTACGACATGCAGGATGTTCTCGGTTTCAGACAAGCCTGACGGCTTGTCTAAGGGGCGCTAACGCTCGGCTCGCGGAGCCTCGCTGCTTGAGCGCATTCCGCTAATCACCGCCCGCCGGTTATCCTGCGCGAAGCGCCAGGCCGCGTCGGGTCGAGAAGGCGGAGCCTTCTGACCGCGGCCCAACAAGAATGCGCTGAGCCCGTCAGGGCTCAGTGCGCGTGAACCCGGCGACGCGTCCCGCCCGTGAACAGCGTCTTGATGAAGAAGAACACTGCGATAACGATCGCATAGCCCAGGAACAGGGCCAGCACGGTCATCCAGAAGCTCAGGGTCAGCAGGGGCGGCAGGACCAGCGAACCGCCGTCCAGCACCGGGCGGACCATGCCGATCAGGATGTGCACGAAGGCGGCGCCCAGGCTGGAGGCCCACAGCCGGCTCCAGGCGGGCATCAGCAGGGCGGCGATCACCGCGATCAGCAGGCCCATGACCTGATTGACGCCGTCGAACCCGCCCTGGGCCAGACCGAACAGGCCCGACAGGAAGGCGGTGATTGAATCGATCAGGGATTCCATGGCGAGCGTCTCCATCTGCATACGGCCAAGCCTGACCGCTTCGCAGGGTTAACGCCGCTTCGGCGGAATCGCTCCCGCGTCGCTTACCGCCCCGTCGAGCCGAAGCCGCCGGCGCCGCGTGCGGTCTCGTCCAGCGCCTCGACCTCGACCATCGTTGCCTGTTCATGGCGGGCAATGACCATCTGGGCGATGCGCTCGCCGCGCCGGATCACGAACGGCTCCTGACCGTGGTTGATCAGGATGACCCCGACCTCGCCGCGATAGTCGCTGTCGACCGTTCCGGGCGAGTTCAGGCAGGTGATCCCGTGCTTCAGCGCCAGACCCGAGCGGGGCCGCACCTGCGCCTCGTAACCCGGCTCCAGAGCGATCTTCAGCCCCGTCTTCACCAGCGCCCGCGCGCCCGGCGCCAGCGTCAGCGGCTCGGTCTCGGGCAGGGCCGCGCGCAGGTCCATGCCCGCCGAGCCGGTGGTCTCATAGGCCGGCAGCGGCAGGCCTTCGGCGTGCGGCAGGCGTTCGACGCGAACGGTCGTCATGGGCGCGGTCTTTCTGGCTCAGGCCTTGAAGTGATCGGCGATCCGGGAGGCGATCTTGCGAGCCACCTCGGCCTTGGACTGACGCGGCCAGACGTCGGCGCCGCCGTCCTTCGTGAACAGGGTGACGGCATTGCCGTCGGCGCCGAAGACATCGTCGGAGACATCATTGCCGACGATCCAGTCGCAGCCCTTGCGGGACAGCTTGGCGCGGGCGTTGGCTTCGAGGTCGGACGTCTCGGCCGCGAAACCGATGACTAGCGTCGGCCGGTCCTTTCCGGGCTTGGAGACGCCCGCGAGGATGTCCGGGTTCTCGATCAGGGCTAGGGACGGCGGGCCGCCGGGGGCCTTCTTGATCTTGCCGGAGGCCACGCCGTCCACCCGCCAGTCCGCGACGGCGGCGCTCATCACTGCGATGTCGGCGGGCAGATGCTTCTGGACCTCGGCCTGCATGTCCCGGGCGCTCTCGACCCAGACGCGGGTCACGCCGACCGGGGCGTCCAGCGCCACCGGGCCGGAGACCAGCGTCACCTCCGCGCCCAGTTCGGCCAGGGCTGTGGCGATGGCGTAGCCCTGCTTGCCGCTGGAGCGATTGGTCAGGCCGCGCACGGGGTCGATGGGTTCGAAGGTCGGACCGGCGGTCACCACCGCCTTGCGGCCCGCCAGCGGGCGTCCGTCGGGTCCGGCCAGCAAGCCCTGAATGGCCGACAGGATGGCAGCGGGCTCGGCCATGCGGCCCGGCCCGAACTCGCCGCAGGCCATCTCGCCCTCGTCGGGACCGACGACGGCGACGCCGTGGAAACCGTCAAAACCCTTCAACCGCGCGACATTGGCCTGCACCGCCGGGTGCAGCCACATGCGGACATTCATCGCCGGGGCCAGCAGCACCTTCTTGTCGGTGGCCAGCAGGGTCGTGGAGGCCAGATCGTCGGCCAGACCGTTCGCCGCCTTGGCGATCAGCCCCGCCGTGGCCGGAGCCACCACCACCAGATCGGCCCAGCGCGAGAGCTCGATATGGCCCATGGCCGTCTCGTCCTCGGGCATGAACAGGGCCTGGCGCACCGGATGGCCGGTCAGGGCCGCCAGCGACATGGGAGTGACGAACTCGGCGCCCGCGGGCGTGAGCAGGCTCATCACCTCCGCGCCTGACTTCTTCAGCAGGCGCACCAGTTCCAGCGCCTTGTAGGCGGCGATGCCGCCGCCGACGATCAACAGGACCTTGCGTCCGGACAGCGATGCCGTGGTCATTCCGTTGATCTAGCGACGGCGCCCGCCCGCGTCGAGTGACGCTTCCGCGAAACGGAACATTGCAAGAACCATTAACCTGTGGTTAGGATTTGTTCCAGCGGGTTTCAACGTGGGAGGGTGTCATGCGGAAAACGGTGCTGATCGCGGCCATGGCTGCGCTGGGCGTGGGGGCGACCGGTCTGGGGGGCTGCGGCGACGGCGGGTCCGCCGTCGAGACGCGGGACCGGGCGGCGGAGGGCGCACAGGCCGTGCTGACCTCCGCCGCGGCGTCGCCGGCGGAGGCCGCCGAGGCGACTGCGGAGGTCAAACCGGTGCTGACCGCCAACCGGCGCGAGACGGTGGACGCCAAGGTCGCCCGCCTGTTCGAGCGGAACGGCGCTGACTTCGGAGCGCCGACGGCCGAGGACTATCTGGCCAAGGTCACGGCCTTCACCACCCGGCCCCCGGCGGATGCGGAGCGGGTCGAGCGGCCCAACGGCGACGTGCTGCTGTACCAGGCCTCGACCAACACCTTCGCGGTCGTGTCCCGCGACGGCGTGGCCAAGACGATGTTCAAGCCACGCGAGGGCGCCGCCTACTGGGCTGAGCAGAAGGCGGCGGCCCCGACCTTTGGTCGGCGGCGGTCATCACAGAACGAAGCCGGGTAGGCGGCGAGGAGGCTACTCCTCGTCCGTCTCCTTGCGGTCGGCCATGTCGCGGATCAGCTCGAGCGCCAGCTTCTGCTGACGGGTCGAGAGCTGCGGGGCCAGACGGCCGATCTCGATCGTGTAGCGGGTCGCCGGGAAGTCATGCTCGAAGGCGGTCTCGCCTTCGGCCATGCCCGCCAGCTGCGCGCCGGTCAGGCCTTCGAAGAAGTAGCCGATGTCGACCTTGAAGAAGCGGGCGATGTCCCACAGCTTCGACGCCGAAATGCGGTTGGCGCCCTTCTCGTACTTCTGGATCTGCTGGAAGGTCAGGCCCAGGGCCCGGCCGAGATCGCTCTGGTTATAGCCGAGGGCGAGCCTCTTCTCGCAGACACGCCGGCCAACATGCCGGTCCACGGGATGCGGGCCATCTTCGCCCTTGCCTCTCGCCATAGTCTTACGCCTTTTGAAGTCGGTATATCGGCGGAGCCTGAATGCTCTGCCAGCGCCGCTGTGTCACCAAAAAATGCAGAAATCAGGGCCACTACGGAGCGTTAGTTGCCGTTAAGGCGCCCTGTTTCTCGCAGTGCGGGAATCGCTTGAGGGTTGCAGCGACCACCGGGGGAATTGAGCTCAGGGAACAATGCTCTTGGAACGAATCACCTTCCGCCACGGCAGGGTGAAGGACAGGCCGGCCACAACCAGAAGCCAGAACAGAAGGTCGCCGAACCGTCCATAAATCGTCACGGCGGCCGGTTCCGGCAGTCGCGCGTCGATGACGCCGCTCTCCCCCGCATCCAGCCGCTGGCCGTCGATCACCCGTCCCCAGGGATCGATCATGGCCGAGGTTCCGGTCGGGGTGGCGCGGACGACCGGCAGGCCGGTCTCGATGGCGCGATAGCTGGCCAGATTGAGATGCTGCAGCGGCCCGGAGGTGCGACCGAACCAGGCGTCGTTGGAGATGTTGGCGATCCAGCCGGGCCGGCCTTCGGCGCCGGGGGTGAAGCCGGGATACAGGCTCTCGTAGCAGATCAGCGGCTGGGCGCCGGGCGCGCCGGGAATGGCGATGGGCGCCGGGCGGGGGCCGTGGCTGAAGTCCAGCGGCATATGGGTCAGGGCGCGGATGCCCAGCGCCCCCATCAGCCCGCCCGCCGGCAGAAACTCGCCGAACGGCACCAGCCGGTATTTGTCATAGGTGGCCGAGATCCGCAGGCCGTCGCCGCCCTCGTCGGTCAGGACGAACAGGCTGTTGAAATAGCGGCCGCCCTCCGGCGTCGATGGATCGGCCACGCCGCGGCCGAGGCCCAGGATCAGGCTCTGGCCCGGCTGGACCGCGCGGGCGATGGCGGCGGCGTCGGGCGAGCCGGGGGCGAAGACGTCATTGGCCGAGGCCGGCAGGGCGCCCTCGGGCCACAGGATCAGATCGGGCGTCACCGCGCCCGGCCGGGCGGTCAGGTTCACATAGCGGTCGACGATCCCCTGATAGGCCTCGGGCGTCCATTTGGAGGCCTGGGGCACATCGGCCTGAACGATGCGGACCACGGTGTCGGTCAGCTCCAGCCGGGCCGAGGACAGGCGCACGGCGCCGGAAATCAGCAGGGCGGCGAAGGCGACGGCGCCGATCACGGCGGTGACGATACGGGCCTTGCGCGGGCCGGACCCCATCAGCGGACCGAAGGCGGCGGCGGCGGCCACGGTGACGAAGCTGAGGCCATAGACCCCGCCGATCGAGGCGAACTGCGAGGCGGCGGACCCGGCCTTCCAGCTGGCTCCGGCGGGGTTCCACGGGAAGCCGGTCAGCACATGGCCGCGCAGCCACTCCAGCAGGCAGAACAGGGCGGCGAAGACCAGCACCCGCGTCATCCCCGTCGGCGCGAAGCGGCGGTAAAGCGCCGTCGCCGTGCCCCAGAACAGGGCCAGGCCGATCGGCAGGGCCGAGGCGGCGAAGGGCGCCATCCAGGCCTGGGCGGGATTGACCAGGAAGGCCTCGGCCACCCACCAGCATGAGATGAAGAAATAGGCGAAACCGGCCAGCCAGCCCATCCAGAAGCCGCCCCGCACCGTGCTGGAGCGCTCCGACAGGATCATCAGCAGGGCATAGCCGAGCAGACCGGGCAGGACGCCGAACGGCGGATGGGCCAGTGCCGCCGCCGCGCCGGCCGTCAGCGCCAGACCGATGCGGCCGAACCGCCGGATCAGGCGGCCGCGCGGAGTGTCGGTATCAAGCGTCGCCAGAAGACTGTTCATCCAGCGTGTATGGGTCGGCGACGCCCAGACTGGCAAGGATGGATCGCTCCTCGTCTTCCATCTCCTCGGCCTCGGCGTCGTCCTCATGGTCCCGCCCAAGCAGGTGCAGGACGCCATGAACGATCAGATGCGACAGGTGATCGGCCAGGGTCTTGCCCTGTTCGTCGGCCTCGCGGGCGCAGACGCCATAGGCCAGCGTCAGGTCGCCCAGATGCGGAAAGGCGCTCTCGGCCGCTGGGAAGGACAGGACATTGGTGGGCCGGTCCCGGTCGCGGAAGCGGGCGTTGATCTCGCGCACGCTCTCGTCGTCGGTCAGCAGGATGACGATGTCGCCCGCAATCGTGCCCAGCGCCGCCTTGGCCGCGCGCTCGACCACTGCCTCGACTTCCGGCAGGGCGGTGGACCAGGCCTCGTACTCGACCTCGACCTCAATCACCGGCGGGGCTCTTCCAGATCGGGCGACGGGGACGCCGCGTCGGCGTCATACGCCCGCACGATCCGCTCGACCATGGCGTGGCGGACCACATCCTGGGCCTCGAACTTCAGCACTCCGACCCCCTTCACGTCCTCAAGGATGCGCAGGGCGTGGGGCAGGCCGGAATCGCGACGGTTCAGCAGGTCGATCTGCGACGGGTCGCCGGTGACGACCATTCGCGCGCCCTCGCCCAGACGGGTCAGCACCATCTTCATCTGCAGCCGCGTCAGGTTCTGCGCCTCATCGACGATGATGAAGGCGTGGCTGAGTGTGCGACCGCGCATGAAGGCGATGGGCGCGGCCTCGATCTCCCCCTTGTCGCGGCGACGGCGGACGTCGTCGGGACCGAGGATGTCGTTCAGCGCCTCCCAGATGGGCGCCAGATAGGGGTCGACCTTCTCGTTCAGGTCGCCGGGCAGGAAGCCCAGCTTCTCGCCGGCCTCGACCGCCGGGCGGGTGATGACCAGCCGGTCCACCTGTCCGCGTCGCAGCAGGGACGCCCCATAGGCCGCGGCGAGGAAGGTCTTGCCCGTGCCCGCCGGGCCGACGCCGAACGTCAGCTCGCAGCGGGACAGCAGTTCCAGATAGCGGGCCTGCGCCGCTGTCTTGGGGGCGATGGCGCCGCGACGACCAACCGGCAAGGCCACCGCGTCGGGCGCGACCGAGCCCTGACCCGCGCGCGGCTGGGCCACGGCGGCGCCCAAGGCGGTGCGCACGTCGGCCTCGGTGATCTCCACACCCTGATCGGCGCGGTCGGCGAGGATTTCGATCACCCGCTTGGCCTGGGCCCGGTCGCGGGCCGAACCGTTGATCGACACCCCTCCGCCGGGCGTCTCGACCAGCACCTTGAAGCGGTCCTCGATCAGGGCGATGTGCCGGCTGTTCGGCCCGATGACCGCGTGCAGGGCCTCGTCGCCCAGAGCCAGAAACTCACTCTCTCTCGCCACTAGGCCACTTTCCTTGGATCGCTACCGCTCGCGTCGCGGACGCTCGCTGCTTGAGCGACGGGTTGGACGAGCTTGCCGCTGAGGGATTTCAGGCCGCCGCTCTCGATCTTCACCGGAACGATCTGGCCGATCAGTTGATCCGCGACGC
>JAVHYH010000307.1 GCA_031119155.1 Brevundimonas sp. | reverse complement strand
TGCGCTTGATGGCCGCGTCCGTGTCCTTCTGGACGTCGGCTTCCATCTTCTTCTGTTCGTCCTGGCTGATGTCCGAAGCCTTCTCGGCCTTCTTCAGGTCGTCGTTGGCGTCGCGGCGCACGTTGCGGACGGCGATCTTCTGCTGTTCGGCGTATTTGCCGGCCAGCTTGACGTACTCCTTGCGACGCTCCTCGGTCAGCGGCGGGATCGGGATCCGCAGGGTCTGGCCGTCAACGATCGGGTTCAGGCCCAGACCGGCGGCGCGGATGGCCTTCTCGACCGACACCACCATGCCCTTGTCCCAGACGCTGACCGAGATCATGCGCGGCTCCGGCACGCTGATGGCGGCCACGGCGTTCAGCGGCGAGGTCGAGCCGTAGGCCTCGACCCGGACCGGATCCAGCAGGCCCGCGTTGGCGCGGCCGGTGCGCAGGCCGGAGAATTCTTCCTTCAGGGCGTCGACCGCCTTGTCCATGCGATCGCGGTAGGTCTTGAGATCGGGCTTGGCCATGATCGTTTCTCTCGTGTTCTTGTCGGTTTGTCAGGCGGCCTTGCCGTCGGCGCTGATGACGGTGAAATGACCCTTGCCGGTCAGGGCGTTACGGAACGAGCCATCCTCGCGAATGGAGAAGACCACGATCGGGATGCCCGAGTCACGCATCAGGGCGACGGCCGAGGCGTCCATCACCTTCAGGTCGCGCGCCAGCACGTCGTGATAGGTCAGGGTGTCGTAACGGGTGGCGGTCGCGTCCTTCTTCGGGTCGGCCGTATAGACGCCGTCCACGCTGGTGCCCTTCAGCAGGGCGTCGCAGCCCATTTCGGCGGCCCGCAGCGCGGCGCCTGAGTCGGTCGTGAAGAACGGCGCGCCGACGCCGGCGGCGAAGATCACCACCCGGCCCTTCTCGAGGTGACGCAGGGCGCGGCGGCGCACATAGGGCTCGGCCACGGCGTTCATGGTCAGGGCGCTCTGCACCCGGGTCTGGACGCCGATCTTCTCCAGCGCGGCCTGCATGGCCAGGGCGTTCATCACCGTCGCCAGCATGCCCATGTAATCGGCCGAGGCGCGGTCCATGTCGCCCGCCGCCTTGGACAGGCCGCGGAAGATGTTGCCGCCGCCGATGACCAGACAGATTTCGACACCCTCGCGGGCCACGTCGGCGATGGCGCCGGCCACGTCGGCCACGGTCTTCATGTCGATGCCGTAGCCCTGATCGCCCATCAGCACCTCGCCCGAGACCTTCAGCAGGACACGTTTGTAGCGGAACTCGGACGGGGCGTCGGGCATGGGGGGCGGACCTTGGGCGGGGGAATCGGCTCCTTATAGGAAGCTCGTCGCCCGCTTCAAAGCCCGGAAGCGGTCTGTCGGCGGATCACTGCCCGCCGGAGCGATGCGCGCCGCGCCATGCCGCCACCCGATCTACGGCATTGGTCCACAGCGCGCCGTAGAACAGACCGTAGTCCTGCAGGTGATAGCTGCCCGCCAGCCGGGTCAGATTATCGCTGTAGGTCGGCCCCGCCGTGGACGACAGATCGACCTCCAGCATCCCGGCGTGACAGCGGGCGCCGGTCAGCCCCTGATCCAGCGGCGGCAGGACGGTCCGGGTCTCCGGATAGGGCCTCGCCGGGAACGGCAGGCTGCCGGGATTGGCGCTCGCGGGCTCGGCCGTCTCCGCATCCCCTGCCCGCCAGTTCAGCGGATTGACGCACAGCGCCGGCGCCTGCTCGTCCCGCTTCAGTGCCCCACGCCACCAGTAGGTCTTGTCGTTGATCACGATGCGCGACAGCCCGTTGCCGATCTTCCCGGCGTTCCAACTGACCACGCAGCCGGTCTGGCGAGCGCTGTCGCAGACCGGCAGACCGACATCCCCGAAGTCCGCCGGGACATAGCCCCCGATCAGATAGGCCACGACCAGCCGGTCCTGCAGCGGTGTGCCAAGCACCTCCTCCTGCACCAGACGGATGGCGTGCATCGTGCCCTGGCTATGCGAGGCCAGGATGAAGGGCCGACCGTCGTTGTGCTCGGCCACGAAGGTGCGGAAGGCGCTACGCAGGTCGGCATAGGCCAGCGCCACCGCCCCGTCGTCGCTCAGTCCCTTCAGCGTCGCCTGCCGGTAGCGCGGCGCATACAGGCGGCAGCAGCCGTTGAAGACGCTGATCTGCGCCCCCTGCACCGCCGGATTCAGCGGCGCCTCGGCGTTCGGGGCGTCCCACGGGACGTTCCAGACGTCGCTCGCCGAACTCGTGGTCGGGTGGATGAAGAAGACGTCGGCGGGCGCCTCGCCCTCCGCCACTGCCGTCAGCCCCTGCGGAACCGACCGCTGCGGGCCGTCCTGCCCCGGCAGGGCCAGCCAGGCCTCGGCGCGGCTGTAGTCCGGCGCGGACGGCGGGACGGTCTGCGCGAACGATTGCGACGGCCCGCCCGCGCAGGCGCTCGCCCCGACGAGCGTCAGGGCGATCAGGGTGACCAGAGGAAGGTGACGCAGACGCATGGGCGCTCTCCGACGGCTGTAAGCCCTCAGTGAACCGCCCTGCCGTTACGACAGGTCAACTGTCCTTCGGCGCTGTCAGAGACGCAGGATGATGGTCTCGACGATCGGGCGGCGGTCCCAGATCTGCTGGCTGGCCTTCTTGAGCACCCGCGAGATGGCCTGTTCGATGACCTGATCGTCCTCGAGCGCCTCGCCCTTCAGCTTCATCACCGTCTGCTCGACCCGTTCCGCCAGATAGTCCAGCGCGTCGCCCAGCGGGGCCTCCTCATCGCCG
>JAVHYH010000064.1 GCA_031119155.1 Brevundimonas sp. | reverse complement strand
GGCATGCGCACCCGTAGCTCAGCTGGATAGAGCACCAGACTACGAATCTGGGGGTCAGGAGTTCGAATCTCTTCGGGTGCGCCACTCGCTTCTTCCTTCCGTCTGCGGAACAAGAAGCCTTCCCTGAAAATCTGAATGTCGCGCCCCGAACCCACGGGCCGCTTTCGCACGCCTGGCGTTCGCCGCTGCGAAAGATGCCGCCCTGCGCGCCCAAGTCACTTGCAAAGACGGACTGATACCGGCAGGTTCGGTTACGCAAGTGACGGAGGGAATGATGACGGTCGTACCGTTGCACCACAGGGCATCCACCAGTCCGGCGCACCGGCCGGCGATCAGCATTCGCGAGCTGGCGGCGCGCACGGGCACGACCCTGCGGGCGCTCAGGCACTATGAGGACATCGGCCTGCTGACGGCGGGGCGGCGATCGTCCGGCGCCCGCTGCTATGATGTCGACCAGCGCGAACGGGCGGCGCTGATCGCCCGGCTGCGTCGGCTGGGCATGCCGACGCCGGACATTCACGCGGCCCTGACCGCCACCGACGGCGGTGAGGGCGTGGCCCGGTTCCTCGACGCCGAGATCGCCGCCGCCGCCGCCCGCATCGCCGACCTGCGCACCGCCCTGGTCGAGCTGGAGGCGGACGGGCTGGAAGGGCTGGGCGCCGGAACCTCCCCCGCCTCGGTCGCGACCGTGGATCGTTCGGCGAGGCTGCGTCATGCCCGCTGACGGCAAGCTCTCCGGTCGTCACGTCCTGATTACCGGGGCCTCGTCCGGCATCGGCGAGCATCTGGCCCGGGTCGCCGCGCGTGAGGGGGCGAAGGTCACCGTCGCCGCCCGCCGCACCGACCGTCTGGCCGCCGTCGTCGAGGCCATCAGGGCGGACGGCGGCGAGGCCTTCGCCGTGGCCATGGACGTCGCCGACGAGGCCAGCGTCATCGCCGGAATCGCCGCCGCCGAACAGGCGCTGGGGCCGCTGCACACCGCCTACGCCAACGCCGGAATCGGCCTGCCGGGCATGGCGCTCGATGCGCCGGTGGCCGAGTTCGACCAGATGTTCACCGTCAATGTGCGCGGCGCCTTCCTGACCGCGCGCGAGGCGGCGCGGGCGTTCAGGGCCAATGGCACGGCCGAGGCCGGGCGCGGCCGCATCGTCCTGATCGCCTCCATCGGCGCCCAGCTGCAGCTGCCGGGCCTCGTCGGCTACTGCGCCTCCAAGGCGGCCGTCGTGTCGCTGGGCAAGGGGCTGGCGCGCGAATGGGCGCGTGACGGCATCAACGTCAACGCCGTCTGCCCCGGCTATCTGGAGACGGAGATGAACTCCGACTGGTTCTCCAGCCCCGGCGGCGAGAAGCAGATCCGGGGCTTCCCCCGCCGTCGCCTGATGCCGGGCGACGGGCTGGACCCGACCCTGATCCTGCTGGGCTCCGACGAGGCCGCGCCGATCACCGGCGGCGTCTTCGTCATCGACGACGGCCAATCCCTCTGAGTGATGCCTCTATGACTGAAGATGCAGGCGTGCGCGCCGGGTTCGAACTGGACGCGGCGGCGCTGGAGGCGTGGATGCGGGCGCGGATGGACGTGCCGCCCGGCCCGCTGACGATCGCCCAGTTCTCGGGCGGCCAGTCCAACCCGACCTATGGCGTCACCGTCGGCGACCTGAACCTCGTCCTGCGCCGCAAGCCGCCGGGGCCGCTGCTGAAGGGCGCCCACGACGTGCTGCGCGAGGCCCGGGTCATGGGCGCACTGGGCGAGGCGGATTTCCCCGTGCCGCGCATCCTCGGCGTCTGCGAGGATCCGGAGGTGATCGGCACGGCCTTCTATCTGATGGCCCATGTCGAGGGCCGGATCGTCTGGGACCCGGCGACCGACATCGCCGATCCGGCCGAACGCGCCGCCACCTTCGACGCCATGAATGCGACGCTGGCGAAGCTGCACAGCCTCGATATCGAGACGCTGGGCCTGAGCGACTACGGCCGTCCCGGCGGCTTCGTCACGCGCCAGACCGCCCTGTGGACCCGCCAGTATCGCGAGGACGCCGACGCCGGGCGTGACGAGCACATGGACCGGCTGGCCGACTGGCTGCCGACCCGCGCGCTGCCGGACGAGACCTCGGTCATCCACGGCGACTTCCGCATCGACAACCTGATCCTACACCCCGACCGGCCCAAGGTGGCGGCGGTGATCGACTGGGAGCTGTCGACGCTGGGGCATCCGCTGGCGGACTTCGCCTATCACCTGATGATGTACCGGATGCCGGTGCATCTGGGCGGTCTGGCGGGGCGTGATCTGAAGGCCCTCGGCATCCCGGCAGAGGCCGATTACGTCGCCGCCTATGCGGAGCGAACCGGGCGCAGCGCCCTGCCCGACCTCGACGTCTTCGTGGCCTTCAACATGTTCCGCTTCGCCGCGATCATCCACGGCATCCGGGGCCGGGTGATCCGCGGGAACGCCGTCTCGCCCAAGGCCCGCAAGCGCGCGGACGAGTTCCCCGAACTGGCCCGGCTGGCGTGGGAGCAGGCGGTGCGGGCGGGCGCTTAAGGCGCGATCACGCCCTCGCCGCCCGCATACAGCCGCGCCACATCCCCGGCCCGACGGCGCAGGACCATGGCCCGGTTGATCGAGCCCTTGTCCGACACCTCATGGCCCTCGACGTCGGGCGGCGCAGCGAGGAACAGCAGCCCCGCCAGCCGCTCGCTCTGGCCGGTGTGGGTGGCGTTGTAGCGACGCAGGCCGTCGGCGACGGCGGCGCCCATCGCATCGCCCAGTCGCCGCTCCGCCTCCGGATCGGCCCAGGCCAGCACCCGCAGGTCCGCCTGCCCCTCTCCGCAGATGACCACATCGCGGAACATCCCCGGCAGAACTTCCAGCAGGTCGGTCCGCAGACGGCCGGCGGCGACGAAGGTGCCGTTGGCCAGCTTGAACTGCTCAACCCGTCGCCCGGCGAAGAACAGGCCCAGCAGCGGCTGCTCCGGATCGTGGAAGTCCGCCAGATCGTCCATGCGCAGGAAGCCGTCCTCGTCGAAGACCTCGGCGGTGCGCGCATCATCGCCGAAATAGCCGGGCGTCACGCTGGCCGCCTTGACCCGCACCTCATAGGCGCCGTCCGCCGGGACCAGTTTCAGCGACGCCCCCGGCACCGGCAGACCGATGCCGACCCGGGTGCTTTCCCACCAGGTGTAGCTGATCGCCGAGCCCGTCTCCGTCGAGCCATAGCCCGACACGAACATGAACCTCTGTCCCGTCGTCGCCACCGCCAGTCGTTGCAACCGATCGTGCAGCGGCTGGGGCAGGCCGGCGCCGCCGAACAGCATGACGCGCAGCTCGCTGAAGAAGGTCTTCCGCAGATCCTCATCCGCCTCCAGCGCATCGGCCAGCATGGCGTAGCCGCTGGGCATGGTGCCGTAGAAGCGGACCGGCACCTCCTTCAGATTGCGCAGGGTCGCCGCGAACCCGGTCGCGGTCGGGCGGCCGTCGTCGATATGCAGCGTCCCGCCCAGCCAGGTGATGTTGGTCAGCAGGGACGAGCCCGCGATATGGCTCCACGGCAGCCAGTCCAGCATGGTCCCGCCCCAGTCAAAGGCGTCGCCCATGGCCTGCGATCCGCTGGCGGTGTTGCCGGTCATCATGGCCTGGGTGTGGATCACCGCCTTGGGCCGTCCGGTCGAACCCGAGGTCAGCAGATAGCGGGCGGGCGCCGTCGGATCGAGCGCTTCGACCGCCTGTCCGATCCCCTCGACGTCCGGCGACGCCAGAACCGCCGACATCGCCACCGTTCCGACCGGGAAGGCCCCGGCCTCGGCGCTGACGATCACGGCGTCGGCGGGCGCTATCGCTTCGGCGGCGCGGGCGAAGTCGGCGGTCTCGGCGAAGATCACCGCCGGTTTCACCAGCTCGACCACATGGCGCAGCCGCTCGAAATCGGTGCTGAGCAGGGAATAGTTCACACTGACCGAGCAGATCGGCACGCCCGCCGCCATCGCGCCGAACATCCACAGCGCATGGGTGGGCGTATTGCCGGACAGGACGAGGATCGACCGGCTGGCCGGGACGCCCCGCGCCTTCAGCCACCCCGCCACCGCCGACACATCCCGCCGGGCCTCGCCATAGGTCAGTCGCCGCCAGCCGCCGCCATGCTCGTCCTTGGCCCTTTCCGCGATCCACGTCTTGTCGGCCTGGCTGTCGCCCAGCCGCCAGAAGCGACGCATCAGATTCTGCTCATGGGGCTCCAGCGGCGCCTTGGCCGACAGGATCAGCGCGCCGTCGTCTCGCCGCTCGATCTCCAGCCCGACATCGCCGAACCGGATGGGCCGACACGGGGCCTGATGAAAGTCCTCGATCCTGTCCAGCACGCTCTACTCCCATACCGTCCGGTTCTCCGGATCTGACCTCCACCCTACCCCCGCCCACTGACTTGCAAAACAGGATTTATCGTTCAGAAGCCCCCGTTCGCGCACCGATCTGCGATTCGGCGTACACAGGTGCTAGAACGGTCCGGGGCAGGACCGAAACGAGGGCTCGTGGACCACATTTCCACCCGCGATCTGATCATGGGCAATCCCGTCGCGCGCGCGTTCGCGGTGACGGGCGACGCCTGGACGCAGTTGATCCTGCGCGAGGCCTTCTATGGCGCCCGCCGCTTCTCCCAGTGGCGCGACCGGCTGGGCATGCCGCGCAGCGTGCTGACCGACCGGCTGAACCGTCTGGTCGCCGCTGGCCTGCTGGAGCAGCGCCCGGCGAAGGAGTCGCCGACCCGCATGGAGTACCGCCTGACCGACATGGGGCTCGACATGTTCGGGGTCGCGGTCATGCAGGGCCAGTGGGAGCGCAAATGGGCGCGCTCGCCGCTGCAGGAACGCTACGCCCTGGCCTTCTACGACCGGCACACCGGCAAGGCCGTCACGCCCGCCATCTTCGATCACGAACGCGGCCATCCGATCGAGCCCCGCTATGTGCGCGGCGAGGCGGGCGAGGGTCTCACCCCGATCGCGCCGCCGACCTCGCGTCGGCGCCGGACCCAGCCGGTGGAGACGGACCGCGCGATCATCGACCGCTCGACCGACATCATGGGCGACTACTGGAGCTGGGCGGTGCTGGCCGCGGCCTTCTTCCGCCTGCGCCGCTTCGACGAGTTCCACGAGGCGCTGGGCGCGGCGACCAACATCCTGGCCGACCGCCTGAACCGGATGGTGCTGCACGGGGTGCTGGAGAAACGCCTCTACCAGAAGGCGCCGCCCCGCTTCGAATATCGGCTGACACAGGCCGGGCTGGACCTCTTCCCGATGATCATGGCCATGCACGGCTGGGCCGAGCGCTGGCTGTGCCCGGACGGCGTGCCGCTGCGGCTGGTCGATACGCGCACCGGCGAGCCGATCCATCCGGTCGTCTGCGACCTGAAGACCGGACGCCTGCTGGACCCGCGCAACATCCGCTGGGAAGTCGAGGCGACGGCGCCGGAGGGCTCCGGCGCCGCCTGATCGAAAGCCCCGATCAGAAGCTCTGCGTCAGGGCCAGACCGAACGAGCGCGGCGCGCCGAAGACGCTGAAGCCGACGCCCACGTTCTTGATGATGTGGGTCTGGTACTCGGTGTCCGTCAGGTTCTTGCCGTAGACCGAGACCTTCAGGCCCGAGGGCGATTCCCACGAGACGAAGGCGCTGACCAGCTCGTGCGCGGGCGACAGGACCTCGGGATTGTTCGACGGATCGAAATAGAAGTCGTCGGTCCACTGGTAGTCGGCGCGCGCCGCCAGAACCCCGCCGGCCACATCCCACTCACTGTCGACATAGAGGGTGTACTGGCTGTCCGGCGACCGGGGCAGGGTGTTGCCGTTGTAGGGCAGGACCAGCGCGCCCGACACCGCGTCCGAGGTGAATTTGGCGTCCAGGCTGGTGTAGGAGCCGCCGATGGTCAGGTTGTTGGTGAGCGCCAGCGCGGTCTCGATCTCGAAGCCCTCGACCTCGGCTTGGGCGTTGGAGGTGACCAGCGCCAAACCCAGCAGTTCATAGACCTGCAGGTCGGTGTAATCGAGCTTGAACGCCGCCGCGTTCAGGCGCCACCGCCCCATCAGGGTCGACTTCACCCCGATCTCGTAGTTGTCCAGAAGCTCCGAATCCAGCGGCAGCAGGGCCTGTGCGCCGGACTGGGCTGTCGACGGGAACGACCCCGCCTTGTAGCCCCGGTCATAGCTTGCATAGAAGCGGACGTTGTCGACCGGCTCGACCGCCAGGGCGATCTTCCAGGTCGGCTCGTTGAAGCTTTCGCTGCCGCTGACATTGTAGGGCGACCCGCCCGGCCCGAGCGGGATGCCCGCCGGCGGATTGGCCCCGCCCTCGTTGTCGATCGCGACCTGGTGGATCTCGCGCTCGTCCCAGGTCCAGCGCGCGCCGAGGGTCAGCTCCCAGATGTCCGCGAACGGGATGTTGGCCTGACCGAAGAGGGCGTAGCTGCGGTTGGTCGCGTCCTGCAGGAAGGTGGTGTCCCCGCCGAACGACGGCGGCGCGATGGGCAGAGCCGTGTTGACGATGAAGCGCTCGCTGCGGTCGATGTCTTCCTGGAAGAAGTAGGCGCCGGCGACCCAGTTGATCGGCGAGTCCGGCTTGGAGACCAGCCGGAACTCCTGGCTGAACTGCGTCGCCGCCTCCGAGGCGCGATTGTCCACTGACAGCGGGAAGCCGGGGAAGGGCAGGCCGCCGAGGTTGTCGCGCCAGCTGTAGTCGTTGTCGCGGTAGGACGTCAGCGAGACGAAGTCGAACGCCTGTCCCGAATGCTCGACCCGACCGGTCAGGCCGTAGTTGGTCCGTTCCTGATAGTTGTCGGGCGACGAGAAGCTCTGCCGCCGGTCCATGCCCGTGCGCAGGCTGTTGATCAGGGTCACGAAGGCCGGGGCCGTACCGAACGCCGTCACCGGGATCCGGGCGTGGCCGTCCATGTCGTCCTCGGAATAGTCGCCGCTGACCAGCACGCTCCAGTCGCCGATGTCCTTCAGATACGACAGGCGGGCACCCCAGGAGGTTCCGCCCTCGAGCCCCTCACCGCTCGGCAGGCTTTCGGCATAGCCGTCATTGGTCGTGTAGCGGGCGGCGAAGCGGATGGCGGAATCGTCGCCCAGCGCGCGGTTCACCACCCCTTCCAGCCCGTATTCATCAAAGCTGCCGATGCGGGCGGTAAGGCTGCCGGAATCCTCGAACACCGGCTTGCGCGTATAGATGTTCAGCGCCCCGCCCGAGGCGTTGCGGCCGTACAGCGTCCCCTGCGGCCCGCGCAGAACCTCGACCCGTTCGATGTCGAGGAAGGACAGGGCGCTGGCGCCCGAGCGGCCGATGGACACCTCGTCGATGGAGAAGCCGATCGACGGGTCGCTGGCGGCCGAGTCGCTCGAGGTGCCGACGCCGCGGATGTAGAGTTGCGGCTCGCCGATGTTGAACTGGGTCAGGGTCACGCCCGGCGCCTTGGCCGCGATGTCCGAGATGCCCGTCGCCGCCGTGCGCTCCAGCGTCTCGGCGTTGAAGGCGGTGATGGCGATCGGCACCTCCTGCAGGCTCTGCTCGCGCCGCTGGGCGGTCACGATCACATCGTCCAGCGAGGTGGCGGAACTCTCCTGCGGCGCCTCCTGTGCGACGGCCGGCAGGGCGAGCATGGCGCCGGCGATCAGAGCGACGGCGGACGCAGTTGTGGCGTGTGCAAACTTCATCAGCGTTTCCCTCCCCAGGGCAGCGGCTTCTCATTGATCGGAAGCTCGACTGGAAGAGTAGCTTGCGCCAATGGACCAAGTTTGCAAGTCTTTTTACGCAAGCAGGGAGGAACCGATGGAACAACGGTCACTGAAAGACCGGGTCATCGTGGTCACGGGCGCCGGGCGCGGGCTGGGTCTGGCCTATGCGCTGGATCTGGCGTCCCGTGGGGCGAAGGTCGTGGTCAACACACGGCCCCGGGCCTCGGGCCAGCCGGCCTCGGCGGAGGCCGTCGTCGAGCGCATTCGCGCCGCGGGCGGCGAGGCCGTGGCCTGTCCGCTGGCGGTGGAACAGGATGACGCAGGCGAGCGTCTGCTCGACGCCGCCCTCACCGCCTTCGGCCGCATCGACGGCCTGGTGAACAACGCCGGCGCGCCTGAAGCGAAGAGCCTGCACAAGCAGACGATGGCCGAGCTGCGCGCGGTCTTCGACATCAACTTCTTCGGCACCGTCAGCGCCACCCTGCCGATCTACCGGCACATGCGCGAACAGGGCGCCGGGCGGATCGTCATCACCACCTCGGCGGCGGGCCTGCACGGGGTGCACGGCATGGCGGCCTACTCCTCGTCCAAGGCGGCGCTGATCGGTCTGATGCGGGTGATCTCGCTGGAGGGCGCCGCGAAGGGCGTTCACGCCAACGCCGTCGCCCCCTACGCCCTGACCGGCATGACCGAGGCCTATGTCACCGACGAGGTCGGCTCGGCCATGCCGCCCGAATACGTCGCCCCGGTCGTCAGCTGGCTGATGAGCGAGGGCTGTCCGCTGAACGGCGAGACCCTGGTGGCCGGCGCCGGCAAGGTCCGACGTGCGGTGCGGATCGAGGGCCCCGGGGTCCAGTTCCAGCCGCCCGGCGAGGTCTCGCCCGACGACCTGACCGCGGCCATGGGCCCGCTGATGTCGCTGGAGGACTGGACCCTGCCGCCCGACGGCAACGCCGCCTTCGAGGCCTTCCTGAAAGCGCGCCCCGCGACCGCGGTCCGCCTGCAGTAACTTGCAGAGATGGACCGAATTATGCAGATTGCATTCTGAGACCTAAGGAGCCGCACCATGGCCGATGACGCGACGACGGCGCGCCGGATCGAGACCGGCGAACTGACCCCGCTGAATGCGATGAACCCCTATCTGCAGGGCCTGTACGAGCCTGTGGCGCGGGAGACGACGGCGCTCGACCTGCCGGTCATCGGCGAGATTCCGAAGGACCTGTACGGCGCCTTCGTCCGCAACGGGCCCAACCCCGCCCACGCCCCGTCCGGCCTGCATCACTGGTTCGACGGCGACGGCATGGTCCACGCCATCCATTTCGAGAACGGCAAGGCCGAATACCGCAACCGCTACGTCGGCACGGACGACTACCGCGCCGAACAGCAGGGGCTCGACATCCACGCGGGCGGCGTCCTCGCCCCCTCGGCCCAGACCAACCCGGCGTCGGGGCGCGGCGACCTCGTCTACAAGGACACCGCCAACACCGATCTGGTCTTCCACAACGGGTCGCTGATGGCCCTCTGGTACATCTCGGGCAAGCCGGTGCGGGTCAACGCCCGCACGCTGGAAACCCTCGGCAACGAGACCTTCGGCGGCGCCCTGCCGCGTCACGTCTCGGCCCACGGCAAGGTCGATCCCAAGACCGGCGAGTTCTGCTTCTTCGACTATTCGCTCTACGAGCCGTGGATGACCTTCGGCGTCGTCAGCGCCGATAACCAGCTGACCAATTTCCAGAAGGTCGACCTGCCCGGACCGCGCCTGCCGCACGACATGGGCCTGACCGAGAACTACATCATCCTGCACGACCTGCCGGTGGTCTTCACCGAGGCGGGCCTCCGCAACTCGATGTGGCAGATCAAGGTCGCCGACCAGCCCGCCCGCTTCGGCGTTGTGCCCAAGAACGGCGCGGGTGATCAGGTCCGCTGGTTCGAAACCGACACCTGCTACATCTATCACGTCGCCAACTGCTGGGAGGACGGCGACGAGGTGGTCATGACCGCCTGCATGATGACGCCGAACGGCTTCCCGCCGAACCCCGCCTACGGCCCCTACGCCTCGATGGTGAACGTGCTGGCGCTGAACGCCGTGCCGGTCGAGTGGCGGATGAACATGGTCACCGGGCAGGTGAAGAAGCGCCAGCTGGACGACCGCGTCGGCGAGTTCCCGGTCGTCAATCTCGACTACACCGGCCGCAGGACCAACTGGTCCTATCATGTCGCCATGGCCCCTCAGGAGCTCCAGCGCTTCTCGGGCCTGATCAAGTACGACCTGAACACCGGCGCGGCGAAGACGCATGAGTTCGCGCCCGGCGTCGGCGGCTCCGAGCCCGCCTTCGCGCCCCGCGTCGGCGCGGTCGACGAGGACGACGGCTACGTCATCGTCTTCACCACCGACGAGAGCTCCGGAGCCTCCGAGGTTCAGGTGATCGCCGCCAGGGATTTCGAAGCCGGCCCCATCGCCCGCATCCCCCTGCCCGCCCGCGTCCCCGCCGGCTTCCACGGCACCTGGGCGCCCGGCGGCCAGATCGCCGCCTGAAGGATGACAGTATGACCGCTTACATCGTCGACGCCGTTCGCACGCCCCGCGCCAAGGCCCGCCCTGACGGCGGCCTCGCCTCGCTGAAACCACATGAACTGGTCGCGGGCCTGATCGACGCGCTGGACCAGCGCAACGGCGGCGCGGCCCACAAGGCCGACGCCCTGATCCTCGGCGCCGTGGGACAGGTCGGAGCGCAGGGCGCCAATGTCGCCCTCGTCACCAAGATGCACGCCGGGCTGCCCGACGACGCCTATGCCTTCAGCCTGAACAACTACTGCGTCTCGGGCCTGACCGCGATCGGGCAGGCCGCCAACATGGTCGCCGCCGGGGATGCGAAAACGGCGCTGGCGGGCGGAGTCGAGATGATGAGCCGCGTCCCCTTCATGGGCGACAAGGCCGACTATTATGAGGACGCCAGTTTCCCGCCGCGGACCCGCTACATCCCCGTCGTCGTCGCCGCCGACCGCCTGGCCGAGGACATCGGCGTCACCCGTCTGGAAATGGACGAGGCCGCCCTGCGTTCGCAGCAACGCACCGCCGCCGCCGAGGGCACCCCGCTCACGAAGTCGCGCATCCCGCTGAACGGCCTGAACAGCGAGGAGCCCGCTCGGGCCTCGACCACCGCCGAGAGCCTGGCCGGCATGCCCGCCGCCTTCGCCCCGCTGGGCGAGCAGTACGCCGAGGCGCTGAACGGTCGGAAGATCGACCACCGCCACACCGTCGCCCACGCCCCGCCCATGTGCGACGGCGCCGGTCTGGCTCTGGTCAGCGCCGCCGCCGACGGCGCCCGCGCGAAGATCGTCGCCTATGCCGAGGCGGGCGGCGATCCCGAGGCCTCCCTGACCGCCGGCTTCACCGCCATGGACCGGGCGCTGGCCAGGGCTGGACTGACCCTGTCCGACATGGACCGGATCGAGTTCATGGAGGCCTTCGCCGTCACCATCGTGAAATTCCTGCGCGAGCGGGACGTGGACGCCGACCGCGTCAATGTCGGCGGCGGGCATCTCGCCAAGGGCCATCCCATGGGCGCGACCGGGGCCATCCTGCTGTCGTCCCTGCTCGATGCGCTGGACGCCGCCGAAGGGCGCTATGGCCTCGTAGTCGCCGCTGGCGCGCAAGGCGTCGGCGCGGCCATGATCGTGGAGCGGATCGGCTGATCATGGATGGCGCGCCGCTGGATCGTCAGGCCGACCTGATCGCGCGCCACGCCGCGACGCTGGACGCCGCCATCGAGGCCGTCCGCACCCGCGCGGCCTGGAGCCCGTTCAGCGACTCGCCCTCGACGAAGATCCACGGCCCCGACAAGCCCGGCGCGGGCAGGGCCGCCTTCGAGGCGCGGCTGGGCTCGACCTTCGACCTGGGCCAGCCCGGCGCCACCGGCGAGACGGTCGGCGAGGAGGTCTCGCCCTTCACCCAGAAGCCTCTGGGCATCCGCTATCCGGTCAGCGACCCCGACGCGCTGGTGGACGCCGCCGTGCGCGCCATGACCGAATGGCGCGAGGTCGATCCCGAGCTCCGTCTCGCCCTCTGCCTCGAGATGGCGAAGCGGCTCTACGACCGCAATTTCGAGATGGCCCACGCCATCATGCACGTCGCGGGGCAAAGCTATGTGCAGGCCTTCAGCGGCTCCGGCCCCAATGCGCTGGATCGTGGCGTCGAGGCCCTCGCCTATGCCGCCAAGGCCATGCGCGATGTGACGCGCGAGGCGGACTACCACCGACCCTTCGGCGCCGATCAGGTGGCGCTCCGCAAGACCTACAAACTGGTCCCGCGGGGGGTCGGGCTGGTCATCTGCTGCGCCTCCTTCCCGACCTGGAACGCCTGGCCCGCCATCTTCGCCAGCCTCGCCACCGGCAATCCGGTGATCGTGAAACCGCACCCCATCGCCATCCTGCCCATGGCCATCGGCGTCGAGACCTGCCGTCAGGTGCTGGCCAATTTCGGCTTCAATCCGAACCTCGTGACAATGGCGGTCGACACCCTCGCCGAGCCCGTCGCCGGTCGCTTCATCGACCACCCCGACGTCCAGATCATCGACTTCACCGGCAGCCCCCGATACGGCGGTCATCTGGAGCGGACGGTCACCGGCAAGCTGCTGTTCACCGAGACGGCGGGCGTGAACACCGTGGTCATCGACAGCGTGGCCGACACCGGGGCCGTGGCCCGCGCCATCTCCCGCTCGTCCAGCCTGTTCTCGGCCCAGATGTGCACCAGCCCGCAGGTCATCTACATCGCGCCGGACCTGTTCCCGACGATGTCGCAGGCCATCGTGGACCAGATCGACGCCCTCGCCGCCGACCCGGCGCAGGCCGCGGGCGTGATGGGCGCGATACAGGGACAGGTCAGCCTCGATGTGGTCGCGCAGGCCCGCGCCGCCGCCGACGCGACGCCGGGCGCCCGCGTCCTGCGCGAGGCCGCGCCCTATCCGCATCCGGACTTCCCGAACGCCCGCACCCTGACCCCGCTGGTCATCGCCATCGAGGGCGCGGGTGATCCCGATATCTATGCGGAAGAACGCTTCGGCCCGGTCCTCTTCCTCGTCTCCCGCCCGTCCGACGAGGCGGTGATGGAGGCGACCTGGCTAGCCAAGACGAAGGGCTCGATCTCGTCCTATCTCTACTCGACCGACGAGACCTTCATCGACCGTGCCGTCCCCGCCTACGAGGCCGCGGGCGCCAATCTGTCGATCAATCTGACCGGCGCGATGTGGATCAATTTCGCCGCCGCCTACAGCGACTATCACGTCACCGGCCTGAACCCGGCGGGCAACGCCTGCCTCGCCGATCTGGCCTTCGTCGCCTCGCGCTTCCGCATCGTCCAGCGACGGCGGCCGCTTTGAGTACGGATGCCTTCCTCGCCGGCGTCTCCATGACCGCCTTCGGCAAGCGGCCGGGCGACAGCGTCAAGGCGCTGACTGCCGAAGCCGTCACCGCCGCCTTGTCTGACGCGGGCGCGACGCTGACCGACATCGAGGCGGCGTGGTTCTCCAACACCCGCCAGCCCATGCTGGAGGGCCAGAACACCGTGCGCGGGCAGATCGCCCTACGCCCGCTCGGCCTGACCGGCATCCCGGTCGTCAATGTCGAGAACGCCTGCGCCTCCGGCTCAACCGCCCTGCTGCAGGCCCTCCACTGGATCCGCGCCGGAGCAGGCGACATCGCCCTCGTCGTCGGGGTCGAGAAGATGGTCTTCCCGGATCGCCCTGAACAGGTCGCCGCCGCCTTCGCCGGAGGCACCGACATTCACGACCGCGACGGCGTGCTGGACTACATCCGCCAGATGGGTGGCGAGGTTCCAACGGACGGCCGCAGCCTGTTCATGGACCTGTATGCGGCGCAGGCCCGCGCCCACATGGCCCGCTACGGCTCGACCCCGCTGGACCTCGCCCTGCTCGCCGCCAAGAACCACACCGCCGCCGCACACAATCCGCGCAGCCAGTACCGCACGCCGATGACGACCGCGCAGGTGCTGGCCGACAAGCCCATCGTCTTCCCCTTCACCCGCGCCATGTGCGCCCCGGTCAGCGACGGCGCGGCAGCGGCGGTCGTCTGCTCCGCGCGCGGCCTGAAGCGGCTGAACGCCCAAGCCCGCGCCGTCCGCATCCGGGGCTGCGCTCTGGTCAGCGCCGGGGCTCGGGACGCCCGGGATTTCGACAACCACATCGGCCGCCGCGCCGCCTCCGCCGCCTATGAGCAGGCCGGGATCGCCCCCGCCGACATCGACCTCGCCGAGGTCCACGACGCCACCAGCTACGCCGAGCTCCAGCAGATCGAGAACCTCGGCCTCGCCGAACCCGGCAGCGTCGGCGCCCGCGTCGCGACGGGCGACTTCGCGTTGGGCGGACGCACCCCGGTCAACCCCTCCGGCGGCCTTGTCGCCAAGGGTCACCCGGTCGGCGCCACCGGCCTCGCCCAGCTGTTCGAACTGACCACCCAGCTGCGCGGCGAGGCCGGGCCGCGTCAGGTCGAGGGCGCCCGCATCGCCGTGGCCGAGAACGGCGGCGGCTTCCTCGGCGTCGAGGAGGCGGCCACGGTTGTCACCGTTCTGGAACGGTGGGCCGCATGACCCACCCCATCCGCGCCCTATACGACAACGCCACCGCCAAGACCGCCCGCCCCGCCCTGTTCGACGGCGACGTGACCCTGACTCACGGCGAGCTGATCCGCTTGGTCGAGCGCGCCGCCGCTGACCTGACCGCACGCGGCGTCCGGCCCGGCGACCGCATCGGCCTGTGCGCCGCCAACAGCTGGCGGCACGTCGTCGCCTACCTCGCCATCCTGCGCGCCAACGCTGTCTGGACCC
>JAVHYH010000063.1:9517-14649 GCA_031119155.1 Brevundimonas sp. | reverse complement strand
TGGGCGGCAAGATCCCCAAGGGCGCCCTGCTGGTCGGCCCTCCCGGCACCGGCAAGACCCTGCTGGCCCGCGCCGTCGCGGGGGAGGCGGGCGTGCCCTTCTTCTCCATCTCCGGTTCGGACTTCGTCGAAATGTTCGTCGGCGTCGGCGCCTCGCGCGTCCGCGACATGTTCGAACAGGCCAAGAAGAATGCGCCCTGCATCATCTTCATCGACGAAATCGACGCCGTCGGTCGCCACCGCGGCGCCGGCCTGGGCGGCGGCAATGACGAGCGCGAGCAGACGCTGAACCAGCTGCTGGTCGAGATGGACGGCTTCGAGGCGTCCGAGAACATCATCCTGATCGCCGCCACCAATCGTCCCGACGTGCTGGACCCCGCGCTGCTGCGTCCGGGCCGCTTCGACCGTCAGGTCGTGGTGCCGAACCCGGACGTCGCCGGTCGCGAGAAGATCCTGCGCGTCCACATGAAGGACGTGCCGCTGGCCGCCGACGTCAACGTCAAGACCATCGCCCGCGGCACCCCCGGCTTCTCCGGCGCCGACCTGGCCAATCTGGTCAACGAGGCGGCCCTGATGGCGGCCCGCAAGGACCGTCGCATGGTCACCCACCGCGACTTCGAGGACGCCAAGGACAAGGTCATGATGGGCGCCGAGCGCAAGTCGATGGCCATGAGCGAGGACGAGAAGAAGCTGACCGCCTATCACGAGGCCGGCCACGCCCTGGTCGCCATCAACGTCAAGATGGCCGACCCGGTCCACAAGGCGACCATCGTCCCGCGCGGCCGTGCGCTGGGCATGGTGATGCAGCTGCCGGAAGGCGACCGCTACTCGATGAACTACCAGCAGATGGTCGATCGCATCGCCATCATGGCCGGCGGTCGCGTCGCCGAGGAGCTGATCTTCGGCAAGGACTACATCACCTCGGGCGCCAGCTCGGACATTCAACAGGCGACGAAGCTGGCCCGCGCCATGGTCACCCGCTGGGGCTTCTCCGAGAAACTCGGCACCGTGGCCTATGGCGAGAACCAGGAAGAGGTCTTCCTCGGCCACTCGGTCGCGCGCAGCCAGAACGTCTCGGAAGAGACCGCCCGCATCATCGACGAGGAGATCAAGCGTCTGGTCACCGAAGGCTGGGCCGAGGCGCGCAAGATCCTCACCGAAAAGGCCGAGGACCACGAGAAGCTGTCCCAGGCCCTGCTCGAGTACGAGACCCTCTCGGGCGAGGAAATCCGCGACCTGCTGGAGAAGGGCCTGGCCCCGAACCGCGACGAGAACAACTTCCCCAACTCGGGCCCCTCGGTCTCGGTCCCGATCACCCCGGTCTCCGACGGCACGGAAGTCGAAACCCCCACGGTCCACTGACCTCTGGACAGCGTGAACTGAAGAAGGCGGTCCCGGCAGCGGGGCCGCCTTTTTTGTCGCTATCGTCATCCCGGGGGGCGCGAAGCGAACCCCGGGACCTAGCGGCGCCGCGACGGCGGCGAAACACCGAGACTTGAAACTAAGCACCGGCACTCCCGACAGGTTCGCGCTCTCGCGCGCCGCCGGGCCCCGACTTTCGTCGGGATGACGATAGCAGGGGAGGGCATACGTCCAATTCTGACGCACCGCCCTGCTAGCCTACTGCCTACTGCCTCCCAACCACCGCCTCCGCCGATAGACGAGATAGACGCCATAGACGGGATAGACGGTGTATTTCTCACCGTCTCCACCGTCTCACCCATCTCCGCTGACGGACCCGACCGACGCCAATCCCCTGTTCCGATTGGCCTTTCTCCCAAACACTCCCCCAGCCTCTCCCAACACGCCAATCTCGCTCATGAACAAGTTTGCAATTCAAACAAGTCTGTCGTAGATCGTCGTTCCTCAACGAGGGGAGCCCCGTCATGTCCAACCATCCGACCGAGCGCCTGCACGGCCTCGACGCCCTGCGCGGCGGCGCCCTGCTGCTGGGCGTGGTCCTGCACGCCAGCCTGTCCTTCTTCCCGCAGCAGATCTGGATCGTCGGCGACGACGCCACCTCCATCGGCGCGGCCATGGTCTTCTTCCCGATCCACCTGTTCCGGATGACCGCCTTCTTCCTGATCGCCGGCCTGTTCGCCCACATGATGCTCAGCCGGAAGGGCTGGCTCGCCTTCGCGAAGGACCGCGCCGTCCGCATCACCGGCCCGCTGCTGGCCTTCTGGTTCCCGGTCATGGCGGGCATCGTCACCGCCCTGGTGTGGAACGCCCACGTCAGCGGTCTGGTCGTCCCCGGCGCCCCGCCGCCCCCGCCGCCGACCTATGACTGGACCAACATCCCGCTGACCCATCTGTGGTTCCTCTATGTCCTGAGCCTGTTCTGCCTCGCCACCCTGATCCTGCGCGCGCCCTTCGCCGCCCTGGACCGGAGCGGCGGCTGGGGCCGGGCCGTGGATCGCCTGACCGGCGCCCTGATCGGCTGGTGGACGCCGCTGCTGCTGGCCGCCCCGCTGGCCGTCGCCTTCTGGCTGGACCCGAAGTGGATCGCCTTCTTCGCCGTCCCGACGCCGGACGCCGGTCTGGTTCCCCATGCCGCCGCCCTGATCGGCTTCGGCTCGGCCTTCGGGCTCGGCTTCCTGCTGGATCGCCGCCGCGACCTGCTGGACCGTCTCGCCGCCGGCTGGCCGGTCTTCCTGATCGCCGCCGTCGCCTCGGGCGTCTGGGCGTACAACCTCGCCGGCGGTCCGAACCTCGCTCCGATGGTCGAGCCGACGCCGGCCAAGGCCCTCGCCGCCGCCGTCGTCGCCCTGGCGGTCTGGAGCTCGGCCTTCGCCGCCATCGGCCTGTGCCTGCGCTTCCTCTCGGGTCACAGCCCGCTGCGCCGCTACCTCGCCGACAGCTCCTACTGGGTCTACATCCTGCATCTGCCGCTGGTCATGCTGGCCCAGGTCTGGGTGCAGGGCTGGCCGGGGCCATGGTGGCTCAAGCTGGCCGGGGTCTCGCTGGGCGTGCTGGCCGTCTGCCTGCTGTCCTATGAGCTGACCGTCCGTCACGGCTTCACCGGCAAGTGGCTGAACGGCCGCCGCATCCCCTGGCGCCGCCCCGCCGATCCCGTCGCCGTTCCCGCCGAATAGCTTGCCAAGACCGGTCGGCTGGTTCACCCCGGATCAGTCGGCCGCCCTCAGAGAGTCGCCCCCGAGAGAGACGATGCCCACCAAGCCCCGCCTGCATTCGCCCGAGGACGACCTCGCCTTCATGCGCTCCATCGTCGAGGGCGGCGGTCGGCCGCCTATGACGCTGGCCGTCTGCTACCTCGCCGGCGGGCTGCTCTACGGCCTCCAGTGCCTGTTCCACCTCGGTCAGGTGTTCGGGGTCATCCGCTGGCCCGATCTGGCCAATCTGATCTTCGTGGTCGGGATCACCGCGACCTTCCTCGCCATCCTGACCTGGGCCATCCTCCGCGACCGCAAGGCGGGGGCCGGCAATCGCGGCCCGCTCGCCGCCCGCGTGACCAGCGCCGCCTTCAGCGCCTCGGGCATGGCCAACTCCGCCGTCGTCATCGTCTTCGCCGTCGGCGCCTGGCGCGATCAGGACTTCGCCATCTGGCTCTACTACGCCGCCATCGTCTTCGCCCTTCAGGCCGCCGCATGGTTCGTCGCCTGGACGCTCAAGAAGAAGGCCTGGATGCTGGCCGTGTCCATCGGCGGCTGGATCACTGCGGTGGCGCTGGGCGTGCTGGTGCGCCAGCCGCTGGCCTATCTGGGCGTCTGTACCGTGGCCCTGTTCCTGCTGTTCGCCCTGCCCGGCCTGATCCTGTTCCGCGACGCCCGCGCCGGCGGCAAGGGCTTCTGAGTTCATGGGTGTCGCCGATCTCGGACGGATCGACGAGGTCATCCACGGCCGCATGCGGCTGGGGATCATGGTCTATCTGGTCGACGTCGAGACCGCCGACTTCACCGAGCTGAAGACCGTCCTTGAGGCCACCCAGGGCAACCTGTCCGTCCATCTCAAGAAGCTGGAAGAGGCGGGCTATGTCGCCATCGACAAGAGCTTCGTGAACAACAAGCCCCTGACCCGCGTCTCCATCACCGAGGCGGGCCGCACGGCGTTCAAGGGCTACCTCTTCGCCCTCGGCAACCTGATCGGGGGCAAGGACTGATGGCCGTCCTCCGACCCCGCGTCATGGGCATCGTCAACGTCACGCCCGACAGCTTCTCGGACGGCGGTCGCCACGACACGGTCGAGGCCGCCGTCGCCCACGGGCTCGAACTGGTCCGGCAGGGCGCCGACATCCTCGATATCGGCGGCGAGAGCACCCGCCCCGGCGCCGAGCCGGTCAGCGTCGAGGACGAGGTGATGCGCACCGCCCCCGTCGTCGCGGGCCTGCGCGCCCTGTGGGACGGCCCCATCAGTATCGACACCATGAAGCCGGAAGTCGCCGCCGCCGCCGTCGGCGCGGGCGCCAACATCTGGAACGACGTCACCGCCCTGGGCTTCTCGCCCGCCAGCCTGCCGACCGCCGTCGACCTCGGCTGCGACGTGGTCCTGATGCACATGAAGGGCGAGCCGCGCACCATGCAGGACGCGCCCCACTATGACGACGTGGTCTCCGAGGTGGTCGAGTGGCTGGCCGTGCGGGCAGGGGAGGTGATGGCCGCGGGCGTCGCCCCGGATCGCTTGTGGCTCGACCCCGGCATCGGCTTCGGCAAGACGCTGGCCCACAACATGGCCCTGACCGCCAATCTGGAGCGTCTCGGCGCCACCGGCCTGCCGGTCCTCTATGCGGCCAGCCGCAAGCGCACCAGCGCCGCCATCGACCCGACCGCCCTGTCGGCGACCGACCGCCTCGGCGGCTCGCTGGCGCTGGCGCTGGAGGCGGCTCGTCGCGGGGCGCAGATCATCCGCGTTCACGACGTCCGCGAGACCGTTCAGGCGCTGGCGGTGCAGGCGGCGGTCACGGCAGCCGGGTGAGCAGCCTCGCCCCGCGCCCCATGGTGAACCAGGCCCAGGTCCAGTTCACATAGACGACGACCCGGCTGCGGAAGTCGATCAGCAGCATCAGGTGGACCAGCGACCAGGCCAGCCAGGCGATGAAGCCCTTCAGCTTCCACGGCCCCAGCAGGGCCACCGCCTTCGACCGTCCGATCACCGCCATCACGCCCCAGTCCCGAT
>JAVHYH010000063.1:912-9507 GCA_031119155.1 Brevundimonas sp. | reverse complement strand
AGGTCTTCGCCGACCGCAGCGTGCTCGCCAGCAGCGACCCCGAGATCAACCGGCCGATCACCGCCATCGTGCCCCAGTCGCGATAGCGGAACGGCGCCGGATCGGGCCGTCCCTCGGCGCGGGCGCGGACCAGCTTGCCGACCCACTGACCCTGCTGCTTGGCCACCGGCGCAAGGCCGGGCAGGGGCTTTCCATCCTGCCGGAAGCTGGCCACGTCGCCGATGGCGAAGACGTCCGCCACGCCCGGCACGGCGCAGTCCGGACCGACCACCACCCCGCCGTTGCGGACGGCCTCGGCGCCCAGCCATTGCGCCGCCGGACGCGCCTCGACGCCCGCGCTCCACAGCACGGCGGCGGCTTCGATCGTCTCGCCGCCGGCCTGCACCACTCCGTCCGAGATGGCCTCCACCGCCGTCCCCGTCCGCACCTCGACGCCCAGATCCTCCAGCGCCGTCTTGGCATAGGCCGACAGGTCTTCCGGGAAGGCGGTCAGCACCCGCGGCCCGGCCTCGAACAGCACCACCCGCGCCTTCGTCGGGTCGATGCGGCGGAAGTCATGGCGCAGGGTCATCCGCGCCATCTCGGCGATGGTCCCGGCGGTCTCGACCCCGGTCGGCCCGGCCCCGACGATGACGAAGGTCATCAGCCGCCGCGCCTCCTCCGGATCGTCCGCCAGCTCGGCCTTCTCGAAGGCGGCCAGCAGCTTGCGGCGGATGGTCAGGGCGTCATCCAGCGACTTCAGCACCTGGGCGTCGTCGCACCACTCCGGATGGCCGAAGAAGCTGTAGGCCGCGCCGGTCGCCAGGATCAGCCAGTCAAAGGCCTGATCCGGCCCGTCCTTCAGCCGCACGACCTTCGCCGCCGCATCCACCCCCGTCACCTCGCCCATCAGCACGGTGACGTTCTTCTGGCTGCGCAGCAGGGTGCGCGAGGCGGTGGCGATGTCGGCGGGCGACAGGGCTGCGGTGGCGACCTGATAGAGCAGGGGCTGGAACAGATGGTGGTTGGTGCGGTCGATCAGCACCACGTCCACGTCCGCCCCCTTGAAGGCGCGCGCGGCGGCCAGTCCGCCAAATCCGGCGCCCACGATCACCACGGTCTTCCTCGACACGACAGCTCTCCTGTTCCGATATTCCCTATGTAGTGAATATCGGCTCGAATTGCGCGCCGGATCGCTGTTGTCCGAAGGTCAGAGTGTCGCGGGCTTGCCCGCCGCCGCGGACTCGGCCATTCGCAGTCCATGACCTCTCTCGGACGCGTCCTGATCATCGCCGGCTCTGACTCGGGCGGCGGCGCGGGCATACAGGCGGACACCAAGGCCGTGACGGCCATGGGCGGGTTCGCGGCCACCGCCATCACCGCCATCACGGTTCAGAACACCCTGGGCGTCCACGGCGTCCATCCGTTGCCGCTGGACCTGATCGAGGCGCAGGCGCGGGCGGTGCTGGACGACATCGGCGCCGACGCCATCAAGACCGGCATGCTGGGCTCCACCGATGTGGTCGAGCGCGTCGCCGCCATCCTCGACAGCTCTGACGCCGTGGTCGTTGTCGATCCGGTCATGATCGCCAAGGGCGGCCATCCCCTGCTGCCCGACGAGGCGGTTCAGGCGGTGCGGTCGCTGATGATCCCGCGCGCCGGCCTGCTGACGCCCAATGCGCCCGAGGCCGAGGCCCTGACCGGCCTCACCGTCGCCGACCTTGACGGCCAGCGTCGGGCGGGCGAGTTCCTGCTCGGCATGGGGGCGAAGGCGGTGCTGATGAAGGGCGGCCACGTCGCCACGGGCGACCGCGTCACCGACGTTCTGGTCACCCCCGAGGGCGAGACCCTGCTGGAGGGCGAGCGCGTCGACACCCGCCACACCCACGGCACCGGCTGCACCCTCGCCAGCGCCTGCGCCGCCGGTCTGGCCAAAGGTCTGCCGCTTGAGATCGCCGTGACCGAGGCCTGGGCCTATGTCGCCGAAGCCATCCGCCGCGCCCCCGGCCTCGGCGGCGGCCACGGCCCGCTGGACCACGGCTGGACGCTGCGGAAGTGAGCGACCTCGAAGCCCGGCTGGCCGCCATCGTCCGCGCCAACCCCGACCTGATGCACGTCCTGACAACGGTGCGGGCGCTGGGCCTGAACGACTGGCGGGTCTTCTCCGGCGCCGTCTATCAGGCGGTCTGGAACGACCTCACCGGCCGCCCGGCGGGCTATGGCATCAAGGACTATGATCTCGGCTATTTCGACCCGGACACCAGCTGGGACGCCGAGGACTTGGTGATCAAGCGTGTCGCCGCCGCCTTCGATCCGCCCTTCCGCGACATCGTCGAGGTCCGCAATCAGGCCCGCGTTCACATCTGGTTCCCCGACCGCTTCGGCGAGCCCTATGACGCCCTGCCCGACACCGACACGGCGCTGGGCCGCTTCGTCGCCCCCTGTTTCGCGGTCGGCATCCGGCTCGAAGCCGACGACAGCATCAGCGTCGCCGCGCCGTTCGGCCTCGAGGACATGTTCGCCATGACCCTGCGCCCCAATCCGAACCGCCCGCTGGCCAGGGGCTGGGACAAGGCGGTGGCGAGCGCGAAAGCGCGGTGGCCGGAGTTGAGAGTGGAGGGCGTCTGATGCGCCAATGGACCATCGACGCCTTCGCGTCCGCCCCCTTCCGCGGCAATCCCGCCTGTGTGGTGGAGCCCTTCGACCAGTGGCCCGATGTCGCGTGGATGCAGGCCCTGGCGAAGGAGAACAATCAGGCGGAGACCGCCTTCCTGATGCGGACGGAGGATCCTGCGCGCTTCGGCTTGCGCTGGTTCACGCCGGGGATGGAGGTCGATCTGTGCGGCCACGCCACCCTCGCCTCGGCCCATGTGCTGCTGGCCGAGCTGGGGCTGACGGCGGATGCCCTGACCTTCGACAGCCGCTCCGGGCCGCTGATCGTGCGAGCGACCGACGGCGGCTACGAGATGGACTTCCCCGCCGACCCGCCGCATCGCACAGCGCTCGTCGAGGGCCTGGCCGAGGCCCTCGGCGTCGAGCCGCTGGAGGTCTGGGCCGGGCATTATCTGGTCGCCGTTCTGGCGGACGCCGACGCTGTCCACGCCGTCACGCCTGACATCCGCAAGCTGGCCGCCCTGCAGGGCGAGGCGGGGGAGCCGGGACAGGTCATCGTTTGCGCGCTCGCCGATCCGGCCGACGATGTGGATGTGGTGGACCGCTTCTTCGCTCCCGGCTGCGGGGTGGACGAGGACCCGGCCACGGGCTCGGCCCACTGCATCCTGGCGCCGTTGTATGCCGACAAGCTGGGGCGGGCCGAGGTGCGTTTCCGGCAGGTCTTCCCCGGTCGCGGCGGCGACATCGCCACCGTTCTGAACGGCGACCGCGTCCTGCTGCGCGGGCAGGCGGTGACGGTGATCGAGAGCCGGCTGCGGCTCTGATAAAAGGAAAGGGGCGCGACCCTTGCGGATCGCGCCCCTCGCTGACCTCATCGGGGAGGGAAGGTCAGGCCTTAGCGACGACGGCCGTTGTTGTCGGCGCGTTCCCAGCGGACCTGACGCGACAGGTTGTCGTAGCGGCGGTCCAGATCGTTACGCTCACGGACCGTCAGGCCGCCGCGCTGGTAGCTGTACTCGAGGCGAACCAGCTCGTTCAGCTGGCCACGCAGACGGGTGGCTTCCCGGCGGCTCAGCTGGCCGTTGCGCTGGCCGACGTCGATGCGGCGATCCAGGTTGTGTTTGCGCTGGGCGATGGGCTGCCAGCCGCGGTGGTTCTGCTCGTAGCGCGGGCCGTCGTAACGGTGCGACTGGGCCGAGGCGACTGCCGGGACCGCGACGGAAGCCGCGGCCAGGACGAGGGCGGGGATGATGGCTTTCTTGAACATCGGGTCTCTCCTGTTGGCGCAACCGATGTGGCTGCGTTGACATGGAGAAAAGCACCCCCGGCCTGAGCCCGATCTGAACAGCGAAAGTCAGTTAACGTTCATCAGCATGAAATCGCCGTCACGGTCCGGGCCGCCCCCCGCGAAAGGAGAAAGATCCGCGCGCGCGTAAGGGGATCACCCAGGCTCACAAAAAAGAGTCTTCCGATGCACGCCGGACGACGCGAGACCGATGAAATATGTCTAGAGTCGTCGTTCAGCCGTCGTTCAGAGCCGCGAGACTAAACCCGTCACCATGAAACGGATGCCTGTCATTCTTGCCGCCGCCCTGATGGCGATCGCGCCCCTATCGGCCGCCGCCGCGCAGGATGGTCCGCGCGGTGATCGCCGTGGGCCGGGACGTGAGCAGCAACAGCCGTCGCGCGACCGTGAGCGCGAACGCCCGCAGATGAGCCCGGCCGAGGCCCAGCGCATCGCCCAGTCGCGCGCCGGTGACGCCCGCTTCGTGGGCTCGCGCGGCATGTCGGGCGGCAGCTATGTCTTCGCGTTCGAGCGGGACGGCCGCATCTTCAACGTCACCGTCGACGGTAATCGCTAGGATCCATCAATGCGCGTTCTTCTGGTTGAGGATGATGTCGATCTGTCGCGTCAGCTGAAGGTCGCCCTGGGCGACGCCGGCTATGCGGTCGATCATGCGGCGGACGGCGAGGAGGCCCACTACCTCGGCGACAACGAGCCCTATGACGTGGTGGTGCTGGACCTGGGCCTGCCCAAGATCGACGGCGTGTCGGTGCTGGAGCGCTGGCGTCGGGACGGCAAGACCACGCCGGTCCTGATCCTGACCGCGCGCGGCGCCTGGTCGGACAAGGTGTCGGGCTTCGACGCCGGCGCCGACGACTATCTGACCAAGCCCTTCCACACCGAGGAGCTGCTGGCCCGTCTGCGCGCCCTGCTGCGTCGCTCGGCCGGCATCGCCTCGGCGACCCTGTCCTGCGGCGGCCTGCGTCTGGATCCGCGCGCGGCCCGCGCCAGTGTCAACGGCGAGCCCCTGCGCCTGACCTCGCTGGAATACCGGCTGCTGCACTACATGATGATGCATCAGGGCCGGGTCATCAGCCGGACCGAGCTGGTCGAACACTTGTACGATCAGGACTTCGACCGCGACTCCAACACCATCGAGGTCTTCGTCGGCCGCCTGCGCAAGAAGATCGGCTCCGACCGGATCGAGACCGTGCGCGGCCTCGGCTACCGCCTGACCCCGCTGGCCGGGGAGTCCGAGGCGGCGTGACCGACACGACGGGGGGCACGACGGGGACAGAGGCGGTCGAGCCCAAGACCTGGGGTCGCTGGATCGGCCGTCCGGGCCGCAGCCTGACCCGTCGCCTGATCTGGCTGGCGGCGGCGTGGATCGTGGTCGCCCTGCTGCTGACCGGCTGGGTGCTGACCCGCCAGTATGAGGAAAGCACCCTGCGTCGGCTCGGCTTCGTGCTGAACGAGACCATCGACGATGTGGTGCTGGCTACGACAGTAACGCCGGAGGGCGTGACCGTGGCCGAGATCAAGGACTCGCGGACCCTTCGCCCCCTGTCCGGCAAATACTGGGCGCTGGGCGAGCTGACCCGGGATGGCCGCGTGCACATCCTGGCGCGGTCGCCGTCGCTGGCGGGAGAGGATCTGGTCGTGCCGGCCAGCCTGCCGGATCGCCTCAGCGACGCCTTCGGCCAGACGATCAGCTACAACGCCACCGGCCCCATCGACAAACCCCTGCGGGTCGCCGCCAGCCTGAAGACCCTGCCGGGGCGGGAGGCGCCGCTGGTGCTGATGGCCGGGATCGACCGGTCGATGATCGACGCCGACGCCCGCCAGTTCGCCACCTTCACCTGGACGGCGCTGCTGATCCTCGGCCTGGGTCTGGTGGTGGCGGTCTTCCTCCAGGTGCAGATCGGCCTGCGTCCCCTGTTCGGTCTGCGCAACGAGATCTCGGACGTTCGCAAGGGCAAGGCCGCGCGCATCGTTCACAGCTATCCGCTGGAAATCCAGCCGCTGGCCGAACAGGTCAACCGCCTGCTGGACCACAATCAGGAGACGGTGGAGCGCCAGCGCACCCATGTCGGCAACCTGGCCCATGCGCTGAAGACGCCCCTGTCGGTCATGCTGGCCGAGGCGGGGACGCAGGAAGGGCCGCTGCCGGACATCGTCCGCAAGCAGACCGAGGTCATGAAGGCCCAGGTCGATCACCACCTGCGCCGCGCCCGCGCCGCCGCCCGCGCCCATGTGCTGGGCGAGCGTACGCCCATCGCCGAGGTGCTGGACGAGATGGCGGTCATGCTGGAGCGGGTGTTCGAATGGAAGGGCGTCGAGATCGACTGGCGCGCGCCTGACGAGCTGGGCTTCCGCGGCGAGCGGCAGGACCTGCAGGAAATCCTCGGCAACCTGATGGAGAACGCCTGCAAATGGTCGAAGCGCCGGGTGCGGATCGCCGCCGGCGCGACCGGGCTGGGCCAGATGGTCGTGGTGGTCGAGGACGACGGCCCCGGCCTGCCCGAGGACCAGCGCGAAGCCGCCCTGCAGCGCGGCATGCGGATGGACGAGACCACGCCGGGCTCGGGCCTGGGCCTGTCCATCGTGGTGGAGCTGACCCGCGCCTACGGCGGCCGCATCACCCTGGGTGACAGCGACATGGGTGGACTGAAGGTTCTTCTGGAGCTGCCGACGGCGGAAATCTGACGCCGGAACAGCTGGTTATCCGCTGTTAACCTTGGCTACTCCATCTTGGGGCTCTGCCGGAAGACGTTCCGGCTCGAAAGGGTTTCATGTCCGGGCTGACCGCCGCCCATCGCATTGCGCTGGCCGCCCTGATCGGGCGATGCCCGGAGAACGTCCTCAAGTCCGTCTCCGCCGCGGTCGCCGCCCTGCCCGGCGGTCGCGCCGCCGAGCTGCGCCTGATGCTGGCCGAGGAGATGCGGGACCGGGCTCGCCGCGCCATGGTGCTGGCGCCCATCGCCCGGATGTTCCAGCCGCGCGCCGACGGCATCGCCGCCATAAGCTTCCCGCCCGCCGTCCTGCCGCGCCTGTGGCGGGCCGCGATCGAGCGGGAGCCGGACCTGCTGACCCGGCTCGACGACCCGGACAATCCGGACGCCGTGACCGTGGCCAACCGCTACTGCCAGTCCGCCGCCGCTGCCGTGCGCGACCGGCCCACGCTGATCTGGCCGGAAGACCTGCAGCCGGAACGCCGGGAGCAGGGGCTGTTCGATCTGGCCGCCAGCCTGGACCTGGCGCATCTGGCCCGACGCGGTCTGCCGTCCATCGAGGTCTGGCTGAAGCGGCCGGACGACGATCAGCTGGCCGAGCTGCGCCTGCTGGTGAAGGACTGTTCCGATATCCATCAGGACGGCGCGAGCCGCTTCCTGGAGATGCTGTTCTCCCAGCTGGACGATGCGGTGCTGGTGCTGCGGATCATCACCCGCAGCTCCGAGGTGGCCGGTCGCAAGGGCTTCCTCAGCGCCTCCGAACTGGCCGGCTTCGTCGATCGCCTGCTCAGCGGCGTCGATGATCGCGCCGCGCGACTGGCGACCTATCGACCGGAAGCGGGCGAGGCCGGCGTGGATACGGTCATCGCCGATCTGGACTGGTGCGCGGGCGTGCTGGCCGAGCTGGACGTGACCCTGACGCTGGATCCCCAGTCCGAATGGGGCCGCCGGGTGCGCGACAGCCGCACCAAGGTCTCCGCCTGGCTGGCGGGCCTGCTGCGCACGGCGGACAAGGCGGTCGACAGGGCCCTGCCGCTGACACGGGTGCAGACCTCCGGCCGGATGAGCCGGATGGCGCCGATGCTGGAAGCCCCCGCCCGGGGCGAGGCCGCCGATGCGGCGCTGGCCCTGCTGCGGCTGGTCGGCGCCACGCGCGGCGCGGCGGCGGTGTTCGGCAGCGAGGCGGCGCGCCGGACGCTGGTCGAGGCCCTGACCGAGCGGCTGGGCGGCTATGCGGACGAGGTTCTGACCCTGGTCAACGACGGGGAGGCGCCCGACGAAGCCCACGCCCTGCGGCTGGTGTCCATCGCCGCCCGCTACCTCGAACTGATCGAGGCGAAGGAGCCGGCGCGGGCGGTGCGGCGGCGGGCGGCGGTCGCCGGCGGACGCCCTGCGACAGCCGGGGCCTCGTCGCGCGCGGCCTGATCCGCTACATCGCGCAACGATGATGTTTTTCTGGATCATGACAGCCCTTCTGGCGGCCCTCGCGGGCCTGCTGGTGCTGGCCGGTGCGCGGCGGGGCGCGGGCTCGGGCGAGGCCGTGGAAACGGTCGCCGCCGCCGCCGAACTGGCCGAACTGGACCGACTGAAGACGCGGGGCCTGCTGGACGAGGCCGGCTGGACCGCCGCCCGGGCCGAGGCGGGCCGTCGCATCCTGTCCGCCCGGCGCGCCCCGGCCGAGGTGCGCGCGGGGGCGAAGGACCGGGTCTGGGTGCTGGCCGGGATCGGCGCGACCGTCGCGACGGCGCTGGGCCTCTATCTGGTCGTCGGAACCTCGGGCCTGCCGGACCAGTCCTACGAGCGGCGCGTCGACCAGTGGGCGACCCTGTCCGAACCGCTGGAGGCGCAGCAGATCGCCGCCGTGATCGAGCGGCAGGTGAAGGAACAGCCGGACAATCCGCAGGCGCTGGCCATGCTGGGCGCGGCCCGGTTCGAGGCGGGGGACGCCATCGGCTCGTCGCACCACACCGGCGCCCGGGCGTTGGT
>JAVHYH010000063.1:0-902 GCA_031119155.1 Brevundimonas sp. | reverse complement strand
GGGGACGCCATCGGCGCGGCCTCGGCCTTCCGCCGGATGCTGACCCTGACCCCGAACGACGCCCAGGGCTGGGCGCGGCTGGGCGAAAGTCTGGTGCGGGCCAACGGCGGGGCCATCGGCGCGGACGCCGAGGCGGCCTTCCGCGAAGCCCTGAAGCTGGACCCCGGTCAGCTCGGCGCCCTCTACTTCCTCGGCGAGGCGGCATTGGCGCGCGGCGACGGGGCGGAGACGCGCCGCCTGTGGCTGCCGCTGATCTCCATCCTCGATCCGGCCGATCCGCGCCGCGTCGATCTTGAGCGCCGCCTGCCGCCGCTGGGAGGCGCGCAATGAGCTGGCTGCCGAAATCGCCCAAGGCGCGCCGACGCCTGTGGATCTTCATCGCCGTGGCGCCGATCCTCGCGCTGGCCGTCGGCCTGTCGCTCTACGCCATGCGCGACAGCGTGACCTTCTTCTTCTCTCCGTCCGAGGCGACGCTGGAGAAGGCGCCGGAGGGCCGGGTGATCCGGCTGGGCGGACTGGTCGAGATGGGCAGCGTCGAGCGATCAAATGGCGGCGAGGTCGCCTTCGTCGTCACCGACAATCTCGCCTCGACCCGAGTCGTCTATCGCGGCGACCTGCCGGACCTGTTCCGCGAAGGGCAGGGGATCGTGGCCCAGGGCGCCTTCCAGACCGACCGCTCGTTCCGGGCGACGCAGGTGCTGGCCAAGCACGACGAGAACTACATGCCGCGCGAGGTTCAGGAGAGCCTGAAGGCCAAGGGCGAGTGGCGGCCTGACGCCGGAGGCCCCGTCTCGTGATCGTTGAAACCGGGGCCTTCGCCCTCATTCTCGCGCTGGCCCTGTCGGGGCTTCAGGCCGTCATCGCCGCCGCCGGTCGCCTGCGCCGCAGCCCGGTGCTGGCCG
>JAVHYH010000306.1 GCA_031119155.1 Brevundimonas sp. | reverse complement strand
GTGGTCAAAGGCGTGACCGGTCGCTATCTCCACGGCCTGTCTGAACGGGGTGCACCCATGCGCGTGGCGATGATCGGAACCGGCTATGTGGGCCTGGTGTCGGGGGCCTGTTTCGCCGACTTCGGCCATGTGGTGACCTGCGTCGACAAGGATCCCTCCAAGATCGAGCGGCTGGAGAAGGGCGAGATCCCGATCTTCGAGCCCGGCCTGGACGATCTGGTCGCCTCCAATGTGCGCGGCGGCCGCCTGTCCTTCGCCCTGGACGGGGCCGAGGCGATCCGCACCGCCGACGCCGTCTTCATCGCCGTGGGCACGCCCTCGCGCCGCGGCGACGGCCATGCCGACCTGTCCTATGTCTATGCGGCGGCGGAAGAGATCGCGGGCCTGATCGAGGGCTTCACCGTCGTGGTCACCAAATCGACCGTCCCGGTCGGCACCGGCGACGAGATCGAGCGCATCATTCGTGAACGCCGCCCGGACGCCGAGTTCGCGGTAGTCTCCAACCCCGAATTCCTGCGCGAAGGCGCGGCCATCGAGGACTTCAAGCGGCCCGACCGCGTGGTCGTCGGCACCGATGACGTCCGCGCCCAGCAGGTGATGCGCGAGCTGTATCGCCCGCTGAACCTGAACGAGACGCCGATCCTGTTCACGGGCCGCCGCACGTCCGAGCTGATCAAATATGCGGCCAACGCCTTCCTGGCGATGAAGATCACCTTCATCAACGAGATGGCCGACCTGTGCGAGGCCGTCGGCGCCGACGTGCAGCAGGTTGCGCGCGGCATCGGTCTGGACAACCGGATCGGCTCGAAATTCCTGCACGCCGGCCCCGGCTACGGCGGCTCCTGCTTCCCGAAGGATACGCTGGCGCTGGTGCGTACGGCGGTGGACGCCGGCGCGCCGGTGCGGCTGATCGAGACCACGGTCGAGGTCAACGATGCGCGCAAGAAGGCGATGGCCAGCCGCGTCTCGACCGCGCTGGACGGTGACCTCAAGGGCAAGACGGTGGCCCTGCTGGGCGTGACCTTCAAGCCGAACACCGACGACATGCGCGACGCCCCGTCGCTGGACGTGGTCCCGGCCCTGCTGGCGGCCGGCGCGACGGTTCAGGCCTATGACCCCGAAGGCATGCACGAGGCCGCCAGGCTGCTGGACGGCGTGATCTTCAAGGACGGCCCCTATGATGCGGTCGAAGGCGCCGATGTGGTGGTGATCCTGACCGAGTGGGACCAGTTCCGCGCGCTGGATCTGGACCGGATCAAGCTGCTGCTCAAGCAGCCGGTCATGGTCGACCTGCGCAACGTCTATCGCCCTGACGACATGCGCGCCCGCGGCTTCCGCTACACCTCGATCGGGCGCGCCTGATCCGGGCCTGATCTAGCGGCTGACGGTCTGGATCAGCTGGGCCTGGGCCTCGGCGACGGGATCAGGCTTGGGCAGGACCATCCGGCCCGCGCCGATCACGACGGTCGCGGTCACGACGGCCGACACCACGGCGATGGCCGCCAGCTTCACGCCGTCTGCGAATTCCTGATGGTCCGGACGCAATCGTTCCCCCGACTCGAACGCGGTTCCGTATCGAGCATTTCAGGGGACTGCTTCGCAAGTCACGGAACGGTGTCTGGTGCGGGAAAGTGCGGCGCTGCGGGCGGTGGCGCCGGAGTGGGGAAGTGATTGGTGATTGGTGATTAGTGGTTGGCCGCCATCCAGTGGCGGGGGCCACGTGCGCCGCCCTTCCGCTGGCGGCGGGGAGCGGCGCCGCAACGGCCGTCGCAGCCTGCTGGCCATCCACTAATCACCAATCACCAATCACTTCCCGGCCACCGGCGGCGGAGCATGACACTCCGCCGCCAAAGGCCTGCGCCTTAACCCCGGAACGGGCGGATCAGGATTTCGACGCGACGGTTCTGGGCGCGGCCCTGGGGCGTGCCGTTGTCGGCGATCGGGTTGCGGGCGCTGTTGCCGGCGACATACAGGCGCTCGCGCAGGACGCCGCGGTCGATCAGATAGCCGGCGACCGAAGACGCGCGGCGCTCCGACAGCGGCTGGTTGATCGCGTCGCCGCCCGAGGAGTCGGTGTGGCCGATCACGTCCACCATCGACTGGTCGTACTGCTGCAGCACGCGCGCGACGTCATCGAGCGTGGCCAGGAAGCGCGAGTCGATGTTCGACTGGTTGGTGGCGAAGGTGACGTCCGACGGCATGCGCAGGACCAGGTTGTCGCCCTGACGCGCCACGCCGACGCCGGTGCCCGACAGTTCGGCCTCCAGCGCGCGTTGCTGGCGGTCCATGTACTGGCCGACCGCCGCGCCGCCCAGGGCGCCGATGCCGGCGCCGATCAGCGCGTTCTTGCGGCCTTCCTCGGAGTTGGAGGTGTTGGTCAGATAGCCCAGCAGGGCGCCGCCCAGAGCGCCGGCGATGATGCCGGTGCCCGTGTTGTTCCGCTGGGTGCCCGACCGGTAGGGGTCGGTGGTGGTGCAGGCGGCGGCGCCCAGAAGGGCGGCGATGCTGACGCCGGTGACGATGAGTTTGGCGCGCATGGGATGTCCTTTCGACGGTGAGGCCTCTGCCTCTGAAACGCGACCTTATGGTCAAGGTTCCTTCCTGTACCGAAGCTGAACGGATCGCCGCCCTTCCTTCGGCGGCGCCCACGCTTTGCCAAGGTCGTGTCGCAAGGCGTATGGAAACGACCAGATTATCGACAAGGGTTCCTCCGTGACCGCAGACGCCTCCACCCCGACCCGCGCCCTCGTGCCGGTTTCGATGAAACTGTACGATCAGGACTTCCAGGCCTTCGCCGACGCCCTCGGC
>JAVHYH010000305.1 GCA_031119155.1 Brevundimonas sp. | reverse complement strand
CCCCTGCCGCGCGCCTATCAGTGGGCCGACGGCTCGGCCTATGTGAACCACGTCGCCCTCGTGCGTCAGGCCCGCAACGCGGAAATGCCCGACAGCTTCTGGACCGATCCGCTGATGTATCAGGGCGGCTCGGACGGTTTCCTGAACCCGCGCGATCCGATCCCGCTGGCCGACGAAAGCTGGGGCTGTGATCTGGAGGCCGAGATCGTCGTCGTCACCGGCGACGTGCCGCAGGGCGTGACCCGCGAAGAGGCCCTGACGCACATCCGTCTGGTCGGTCTCGTCAACGACGTGTCGCTTCGGAACCTGATCCCGGCCGAGCTCGGCAAGGGCTTCGGCTTCGTCCAGTCCAAGCCGGCCAGCGCCCTGTCGCCGGTCTTCGTCACGCCCGACGCCCTGGGCGACCGCTGGCAGGACGGCAAGCTGCACGGCGAACTGTCGGTCCAGCTGAACGGCGAGGACTTCGGCAAGGCCGACGCCGGGGTCGACATGACCTTCGACTTCGGGACCCTGATCGCCCACCTGGCCAAGACCCGCGCCCTGTGCGCCGGCACGGTCATCGGCTCGGGCACCGTCTCGAACCGCGACGCCGACGGCGGCCCGGGCAAGCCGGTGGCCGAGGGCGGTCTGGGCTACAGCTGCATCGCCGAGGTCCGCACCGTCGAGACCATCCTGCGCGGCAAGCCGGAAACCGGCTTCCTCAAGCACGGCGACACCGTCCGCATCGAGATGCTGGACGAGAAGCACCACTCGATCTTCGGCGCCATCGAACAGACGGTCGGCCCGGTCGAAGGCTGAACCGACCGGCGCTCTTTACGCGCGCCGCCGGAACGGTAATCTCCCTCGCCTGCGCCATTTCGACGCAGACGAGGGGGCGTTTTTTCAGTGACTCAACAACAGCTCATTCCGCTGATCGTCATCGCGGTCGTGATCCCGCTCGTCCTGCTGCGGAACCGCAAGCCGCGGACCCTGCGGCCCCAGTTCCTGTGGGTCGCGCCGCTGCTGGTGGTCGCCGCCATCAGCTTCGGCATCTGGGGCATGAGCATGAGCGGCCGGGGCGCCGCGCCGGTCGATCCGATCTCGCTGCTGATCCTCGCCGTCGGTCTGGGACTGGGCGCCGCCTTCGGTTGGCAGCGCGGGAAGATGACCACCATCCACAAGGAGCCGGACGGCGTCCTCAAGGCCCAGGCCTCGCCCATCGGCCTGCTCATCATCATCGGCGTCATGTTGGCGCGCCGCGCGCTTGAGCCCTGGCTCGCCGCCCATGCCGCCGACTGGCACATCAACCCGCTGGCGGTCCTCGAGGCCTTCATGCTGTTCGCCGCCGGCATGGTCGTGGCCCAGCGCATCGAGATGTTCATCCGCGCCCGCAACATCCAGCGCGGCGGCACGGACGCCCATGTCGAGGTGGAGGTCGAGCGGTAACGACGCCGCCCCTCGCAACCCGAAGTCGCGCCGGCGGATTCCGGCAACTCTTTCATCGCGCCGGACGCTGACCTAGAACGGATCGTCGATCTGTGGGGAAGCGATATGAAACGGGTGATCACGATCCTGGCGATCATGGCGATGGGCGTGCCGGCCCTCGCGCAGGACAATGCCCGCGACTGGGATATCCATCGCAATGATCGCCAGAAACTGCTTCTCGCCTTCTCCGAGCTGGACAACGGCCTGACCCTCGCCGTGCGGTGCGCCGACGGCAACCTCGAGGCCCTGCTGACCGGGCTTCCGGAACCTGAGGCCCGGCGGGAGACCCGGACCCTGCACGTCGCGTTCGGCGAGGATGAGTTCGACCATCAGACGTGGAACGTCGCGATGAACCCGGCGATAGGCCTCAGCGAACGGCCCGCGCCGTTCGCCCGCAAGCTTCGCGAGGGCGGCCGGTTGCAGATCCGCGTGCCGGGTGGGGCGGAAGGCGGGCGAGACCTGCGCTACGACCTCACCCTGCCTGCTTCCAGCGCCGCCATCGACGAGGTGCTGACCACCTGCCGCAAGCCGCTCGTGGATCCGCGCGACGCCCTGCTCAGCGACCTGCCCGAGGACGGGCTGCCCTTCGGGGTGACCTGGCGGCATGCGCCCCGGCCACAGTTCCCGGTGACCCGTTACGCCAGAGGGTTCGCCGTCACCTCCTGCCTGACGGCCGAGGACGGCCGACTGCGGGACTGCGTCGTCGAAAGCGAGCATCCCGGCGACGGCGGCTTCGGAGAAGCGGCCCTGCGCGGCATCCGGCAGGCCATGGTGGACCAGACGCCCTCTCAGGACGGCGTATTCCGCCCTGTGATGGTGCAGTTCCGGTCGAGCTTCGTCATGGACGGCTACATGAACCGGGAAGATCGCGCGCGCGCCCGGGAACAGCGCGCCAGAAGTGGACAGCGCCCCTGAGCGTCGCCCTCTTGATCCCGCCGCCCAAGGCGCTTGCCCGCGCCCGGGCGACCGGCTAGGTCATCCGTCCCGGCGGCGCCTCGCGTCGTCCACGACCTGTGCGGGCGTGGTGAAACTGGTAGACGCGCCGGACTCAAAATCCGGTTCCGAAAGGAGTGTCGGTTCGAGCCCGACCGCCCGCACCAAGGTTTTAGGCTTATCCAGCGGGCTTTCGCGGGTCAGCCAACCTTCGACAGACTTCAGAGCGACGCAGGAGCACTCAGGCGCTGCGTCACACTGGCGCCACATCGCAACCGCGTCAGCTCCCCCGGTTAAGACGGTCGGCCTGGGACTGAAGGCGCCTCGCCAGCCGCTCGGCGTCACGGCATCGGGCGAGCGGGCGGGTCCGGCAGCCGTTCACCGCCACGCACCAGCCGCCACAGGAGCGCTCGACCACATAGCGGCGGGCCTGCGG